>JBGQKF010000176.1:0-8378 GCA_041499435.1 Gammaproteobacteria bacterium | reverse complement strand
CTGTGGGAGATGGAGACGCTGCAGTGAGCCGCAGCAGATTTTTCGACACAACCTCTTCTCAAGGGGACGACGATGACAACGTCAATGCCTGCGCCGAGCCAGGCAACTGCAGTAAAGGATGCCATGCAACCGATCAAGGACGCCAGCCATCTCTACGAGGTCGAGCGCCGCGCTGAGCATGCCGCGCGCCCCGGCTTTCGCATCACCGAGCTGCAGATCTCGCCGCAGCAAAAGGTGCCCTGGCACTATCACAGCAAGGTGCAGGACACGTTCTACGTGCTCGAAGGCGAGCTGAGGCTGTTCCTGCGTGAGCCCAAGGAGGAGGTGCAGCTCAAACCTGGCGAGACGTATTCGGTGAAGGCACGCCGCCCGCACCTGGTTACCAATGGATCGGATGCTTCGGCCACATTTCTGGTGCTGCAGGGGATTGGCGAATACGATTTCGTGCCCCTGGTGTAACAGCGCTTGGCTTATTCGGAAAGGAAACAAATGGCGTACGTCTATCCGCGAGAGCGCTTTTCCTCCGAGGTGACGCTGACGCTGCCGATGGTGAGTGAGTTCGCTCGCGCCGCCGGCGACGACAATCCGCTGCATCACGACCCGGTGGTCGCCGCAACCACGCGCTACGGCCGTCCAATTGCGAGCGGGACGCATACTTCGGCGCTGCTCCTCGCGCTGACCGCATCGCACTTTTCCAAGCGCGGCGCCGTGGTGGGCCTCGAGTTCTGGGTTCAGTTCCGGCGACCGGTCTATGCCGACGAAACCATTCGGCTCGAGTGGCTGGTGGTCAAGGTCACGCCCAACGAAAAACTCAAGGGTGACATCGTGGATCTGCGCGGGCGCGTCAAGGCGCAGGACGGCGCAACTGCGGTTGGCGCGAAGGGACGTGTGCTGGTCACGTCACGGCTGTAGATCCTTGCCAGGCGCCGTGTCCTTCATGCTTCTGCGTTAAGCGCATAGCTTCACGCGCCTTGTAGACTCCAAGCCTGCGTCTCTTTTGCGCGCACAAGCACCGCACAGTTGCGGAGCGTAGCGCGGTTGCGCGCGCTCGATCTTCGAGCGCCGCCGCCGCTCGCGCCGCCGCATTTTGGTGCCGTTCTTCCGTGGTGGCCCGCCTTCAGTGCACCCCGCCTGCTTGCCATGCAGAGTTCGGCCCGCATAAGAACCATTCGTGGTTATCGATAACAACTTCTCATTTTATTTTTTGCGGCTCGGTTGCTAGTCTGTGCCGCATCGAAGTTGGCATCGCTGTTAACCGCGCGGATCGCGACACAAGCAATCCCAGCGCAATGGGGAGCCCTATCATGAGTGAGCGCATCGATACACCGAACACCGTTTCCATCAATGACGATTCCACCAAACCGGAGCCTGGCGTCGACGCAACGCGCAGAACGGTATTGAAAGGCGCAGCGGCGATCGCCGGTGCTGCCGGCGCGCAGGCGATCACCGGCTTTCCTCTGATCTGGGCGCAAGACATCAAGAATATCGAGCTGCGACACGTCGGTGTCTCGTACTCGGTGGTGAAGGCGATCGGCGACCAGGCATCGAAGGACCTCGGGTTCAAGGTGACCATGCAGAACCTCGATACTTCCGCCGCCATCAATCGCTTCGTCACGCAGCCCAACTCGGTCGACATTGCGGACGTCGAAGGCTGGCAGTCCAAGCTCGCGACCCGGCGCGGCGTGCTGCAGGGTATCGAGGTGAAGAAGATAAAGGAGTTCGAGAACATCCTGCCGATCTTCACCAAAGGCGAGATCAATGGCAAGGTCGTCTCGCGGCAAGGCATTTCTCCTTATGAAGCGATGTACATCACCAAGCCGGACGCCACCGAGCTGCACGAAGGTGTGACCGAGTGGGCGACGTTCCTGCCTCAGGTGTACAACGCCGACTCGATCGGCTATCGGCCCGATCTCATCAAGAAGCCGATCACCGAATGGAAGGAGCTGATCAACCCGGAATACAAAGGCAAGGCAGCGATTCTGGATGTGCCGGCGATCGGCATCATGGACGCCGCGTTGTGCTTCGAGAGTGCGGGCGAGATCAAGTACGGCAACAAGGGCAACATGACCAAGTCGGAGATCGACTTCACCATCAATCGCCTGATCGAGCTCAAGAAGAGCGGTCACTTCCGCGCCACCTGGACCACCTTCGATCAGTCGGTGCAGCTCATGGCCGCCGGCGAAGTGATCGTCCAATCGATGTGGTCGCCTGCCGTAGCAGCGGTGCGCGTGAAGGGCATGCCGTGCATCTACGCCCCGGTCAATCAGAAGAACGGCAAGGAGGGCTATCGCGGCTGGTGCAATGGTATGGCGCTGATGAAGCATCTTTCTGACAAGAAGCTCGACGCCGCGTATGAATACCTGAACTGGTATCTGTCTGGATGGCAGGGCGGCTTCGTCGCGCGCTATGGCTACTACAGTCCGGTGCCGTCGACCGCGAAGAAGTTTCTGACGGCCAACGAGTGGGACTACTGGTACGAAGGCAAGCCGGCCAAGGAGACGATCCTCGACCCGTACGGGGTACCGATGGAGAAAGCCGGCGCCAAGCGCGATGGCGGCTCGTTCCTCGAGCGCGTGACCAACATCTCCTGCTGGAACACCTTGATGGACGAAGCGCAGTACATGAACAAGCGCTGGAACGACTTCAAGGCAGCGTGAGGGCGGCGATCGTCCGCGGCCCAGCGAGGTCGATCCTAAGGTCCTAAGTATGACTGACAACCAACCGCACTAACCGATGGCAGCACGCACGCTCGCTCAGCGCAAGCAGATCACGGCCTGGCTCTACGCTTCACCGCTGGTGATTGTGCTGCTGCCGTTCTTCGTCGCCCCGATCCTGGTCGTGCTCATCGCGAGCTTCCTCGAGAACGACGGTTTTGGCGGCATGGTGCGCCACTTCACGCTGGCCAACTATGCGGCTATCTTCGGCGCGGAGCTCACCTGGCGCCTGTACCTCAGCACGATCAAGTTCGCCGTGTTGACCTGGGCCGTGACTTTGGTGATCGGTTTCTGGGTTGCATACTTTCTCGTCTTCCATGTGCGCAATCAGTTGCTCGCGATCGGCCTGTTCCTGCTGTGCACGGTGCCGTTCTGGACGTCCAACATCATCCGCATGATCTCGTGGATCCCGCTGCTTGGAAAGAACGGGCTGGTCAACTCGGTGCTGCTGTCCTCGGGTGCGATCCACCAGCCGCTGGAATTCCTTCTGTTCTCCGACTTCGCCGTGATCGTCGCCTACGTGCATCAGCTCACGATCTTCATGATCGTGCCGATCTTCAACGCGATGGCGAGGATCGACAAGCGCACGGTGGAAGCCGCGCGCGACGCTGGTGCGAGTCGTTTCGACGTCATGCGCTTCATCGTCGTGCCGCTCAGCAAGAACGGCATCGCGCTCGGCTCGATCTTCGTACTGTCGATCGTGATGGGTGACTTTTTCGTGGTGAAGGTGATGAGCGGCGGCGGCTCGGCATCCATCGTGTCGGCGCTGTTCGAAGATATCGCGGTGCTGCAGTATCCGCCCGCCGCCGCAAGCGCAGTGGTGCTGCTGGCGATCGTCGTGATCATGATCGCGTTGATTCTGCGCACGGTCGACGTGCGCAAGGAAATCGCTCGATGAGCAGCGCACCGGTTACGCTGTCGCGCTCGGCGATGCGGGCCCGTCGCCGCATCGCCGAAGGCGTCGAGCCGAAACGGCCCTGGACTTTCTGGGTGCTGGCCACGCTCTTCGCAGGTTATGTTCTCGCGCTGTACGGCCCGATGCTGTGCATCTACGTGCTCTCGCTCCAGGACATCCGCGGCGGGCTGGTGTTTCCGATGAAGGGCCTGTCGCTGCACTGGTTCATCGACCTGTTCACGCAGGTGAGGACCGGGGACGTGAAGGGCGGCTTCGAGCGCTCGATCGTGCTGGCCGTGCTGGTGACCGTGCTCACCGTGGTGGGGTCGTTCCTCGCGGGGCTCGCGTTCCGGCAGCGCTTCAAAGGCGATGGCGTGGTGTTCTATCTGATGATCGGCAGTCTGGTTGCGCCGGGGCTGGTGCTCGGGATCGGCATCGGCCTGCTGTTCCAGTATCTCGGCATCGAAGCGACGTGGTATACCTCGGCGCTCGGTGCGCATCTGAGCTGGACGCTGCCGTTCGGTGTGCTGGTCATGTTCGCGGTGATGTCGCGTTTCGATCGCGCGTGGGAGGAAGCGGCGCGCGACCTCGGAGCCACGCGCTGGCAGATCATCTGGCTGGTGGTGGTGCCGATCCTGGCGCCCGGCCTGGTGGCGGTAGCTCTGTTCGGATTCACGCTCTCCTACGACGAATTCTCGCGATCGCTGCAGACCTCGGGGTCGCTCAACACGCTGCCGCTGGAGATCTGGAGCATGACGCTCAACGTGACGTCTCCTTCGCTGTATGCGCTCGGGACCGTGACCACCATCGCGTCGTTTCTCATCATCGGCGTGTGCCTGGGCGCCATTGCAGTGATTCAGAAGCGGCGAGCGAGCCGCATTGCGGACAAGTAAAGAGGACCTCAAGGCATGGCAGCGGCAAAGGGCGATATCGAGCTCGCGGGCGTCTACAAGCGATTTGGCGACGTGGTGGCGGTCGATGGCGTGAATCTGAAAATTCCCGACGGCGCCTACTGCTGCTTCCTCGGGCCTTCTGGATGCGGCAAGACCACCATACTGCGCATGATCGCGGGCCACGAGGACCCTACCGGTGGCGAGATCCTGATCGGCGGCGACAACGTGACCGGCTTGCCGCCGGTCGAGCGGCGCACGGCGATGATGTTCCAGTCTTATGCGTTGTTCCCGCATCTGACGGTGCGCGACAACGTTGCCTTCGCGTTGCGCGTGCGCGGCCTGTCGAAGCCGGATCGGTACAAGGCCGCCGATGCGATGCTGGAGAAGGTGCGCCTCACTGAGCTCGCAGACCGCCTCCCCGGTCACCTGTCCGGTGGACAGCAGCAGCGCGTGGCGCTGGCGCGCGCCGCCATCACCGAGCCGCGCGTGCTGCTGCTCGATGAACCGCTCTCCGCGCTCGACGAGCAATTGCGCATCCAGATGCGCACCGAGCTGCGGCGCATGCAGCGCGAGCTCGGTATCACGTTCATCCATGTCACCCACACGCAGCTCGAAGCGATTGCTCTGGCCGATCTGGTGGTGGTGATGGAGCACGGCAGGATCAAGCAGGCCGGCGCCGCACGCGAAGTCTATGCCGAACCGCGGGACCGGTACGTGGCCGACTTTCTGGGTGGTCAGAACGTGCTCTCGGGAACGGTGCAGACCGTGAACGGGGCAAGCCTGATCGTGAGCGCACCGCACGCGAATAACATCGTCGTGCCGCTCGTGGGCCGCAGCCACCTCGCGAGCGGCGATCACATCGACGTTGCGGTCCGGCGCGACGACATCCAGCTGCGCCGCGCCTCAGTCACCGTGGACCAGGATTGGAATGCGGTGAGCGCGCGCGTCCGCGCCATCGAGTATCAGGGATTCTTCGTCAAGGTGATGCTGGACAGCCTCGGCGAGAACGAGTTCGTCGCCTATGTACCGGAGCGGCAGTTCTTCGAGGATGCATTCGACGTGGGCGACGTCGTGCTGGCGACCTGGAGCGCCGAGCGCTCGCGCCTGCTCGTCTAAAGCCCGCTCATCCAAGTATCGACTGAAGGAATCCTCAACATGCAGATCAGTTTCAAGCTCAACGGCAAGCCGGTCTCGCTCGACGCGCAGCCGCACGAACTGCTGTCGGAAGTGGTGCGCGACCGGCTCGGACTGACAGGAACGCACATCGGCTGCGACACCAGCCAATGCGGAGCGTGCGTGGTGCACGTGGACGGGGCCTCGATGAAAAGCTGCACCATCCTCGCCGTGACGCTGGAAGGGGCCGACGTCACCACGATCGAAGGCCTGGCCGGCAAGGGCACGCTGCATCCGATGCAGCAGGCGTTTCACGAGCATCACGGCCTGCAGTGCGGATTCTGCACCCCGGGGATGATCATGAGCGCGGTCGATTTCGCACAGCGCAATCCGGCGCCCACCGCCGAGGCGGTGCGCCGCTGGCTCGACGGGAACATCTGCCGCTGCACCGGTTATCAGAACATCGTCGCTTCTGTGATTGCAGGCGCCGAGGCCATGCAAACCGCCAGCAAAGGAGCCTGAGATGGCCAATCCCACCGGTATCGGCGTATCCGTGCGCCGCAAGGAAGACATGCGCTTTATCACGGGCCGCGGCAACTATGTGGCGGATGTGAAGCGGCCCGACATGGCGGTCGGCGTGTTTCTGCGCTCGCCACACGCGCACGCGCGCATCCGATCGATCGATACGTCCGCGGCTGCGACCATGCCCGGGGTCGTGGGCGTGCTGACCGGCGCCGACCTGAAAGCCGACGGCGTTGGCGGGCTGCCGTGTGCATGGCCGGTCACCGGCAAGAACGGGGCAGCGAGCAAAGAGCCCGCGCATCCCGCGCTTGCGCAGGGGAAAGTGCGCTGCGTCGGCGACGCCGTGGCGTTCGTCGTCGCTGAGACGCTGGCGCAGGCGCGCAACGCGGCCGAGGCGATCGAGGCCGATTACGAAGTGCTGCCCGCTGTGGTGGGTGTGCTCGACGCGCTCAAGCCGGGCGCCCCGGCAGTGTTCGAAGAGATCCCGGACAACATCTGCTGCGACTGGGATGTCGGCGACCGCCACGCGACCGAGGCCGCGTTCAAAAAGGCCGCGCATGTGGCGCGCATCAGCCTGGTGAACAACCGGCTGGTGGGCAATCCCATGGAGCCGCGTGCAGTGGTCGCCGAATTCGACCGGTCGCGCAGCCATTACACGATGTGGACTACCAGTCAGTTCCCGCACATCGTGAAGCTGCTGATGGGCAACTTCGTGCTCAACATCCCGCAGCACAAGCTGCGCGTGATCTCGCCCGATGTCGGCGGCGGGTTCGGCGTCAAGCAGTTCCACTACGCCGAAGAAGCGGTGGTGACGTGGGCGTCGGCCAAGGTCGGGCGGCCGGTCAAGTGGGTGTGCGAGCGCAGCGAGGGCTTCATCTCCGATGCGCACGGCCGCGATCACGTGACCGAGGCCGAGCTCGCGCTGGACGAGACCGGCAAGTTCCTCGGGCTGCGCGTGACCACGATCGCCAACATGGGTGCGTATCTGTCGACCTTCGGCCCGAACATTCCGACCAATCTTTATGGACTGCTGCTGGCCGGCGTCTACACCACACCGGCGATTTACTGCGAAGTGAAGGCGGTGTTCACCAACACACTGCCGGTCGATGCGTATCGCGGCGCGGGCCGTCCGGAAGCGACGTTCGTGCTCGAGCGCCTGGTGGACGTCGCCGCGACCGAGATGGGGATCGACAAGGCGACCATCCGCCGCATCAACATGATTCCGGTGAGCGCGTATCCGTATCAGACGCCGGTGATGATGCAGTACGACAGCGGCGATCCGGTCGGCTGTCTCGATAAGGCGCTCGAGGTGGCGGACTGGGGTGGGTTCGCAAAACGCAAAGCCGAGTCGGCGAGCCGCGGCAAGCTGCGCGGGATCGGTCTGTGCACCTACGTGGAAGCGTGCGGGCTCGCGCCGTCCCGCATTGCGACGCGTCTGGGCGCGCGCGGCGGCCTGTTCGAGAGCGCGACAGTACGCGTGCATCCCACCGGTCACGTCACCGTGCTGATCGGCTCGCACAATCACGGGCAGGGCCACGAGACCACGTTTGCACAAATCGTCTCGGATCAGTTCGGAGTGCCGGCAGACAACGTCGAGATCGTGTTCGGCGACACCGACAAGGTGCAATTCGGCCTGGGCACTTACGGCTCGCGCTCGGTCGCAGTCGGTGGCTCGGCACTGGTCAAGGCCGGCCAGAAGGTGATCGTCAAGGGCAAGAAGATCGCCGCGCACATGCTCGAGGCGAACGACAGCGACATCGAATTCAAGAGCGGCGTGTTCAGCGTCGCCGGCACCGATCGCAAAAAGACGTTCGCCGATGTCGCGCTGATGGCGCACTACCCGGTGGACTACCCGCTCGACGTGCTGGAGCCGGGACTGGAAGAGCAGGCGTTCTACGATCCGGTGAACTTCACTTTCCCGGCCGGTGCGCATGTGGCCGAGGTCGAGATCGATCCGGACACGGGCATGGTGAAGCTCGCGAGCTACATCGCAGTCGACGACGTGGGCACGGTGATCAATCCGATGATCGTCGAGGGTCAGATTCACGGCGGCGTCGTGCAGGGTGTGGGACAGGCGCTGTTCGAAGATTGTGTGTACGACCCGGAATCCGGCCAGCTGCTGTCCGGCTCATTCATGGACTATTGCATGCCGCGCGCGGACGACGTTCCGCCGATGAAAGTGGCGACCCACATCACACCATGCACGCACACCGCGCTCGGCGTGAAAGGCTGCGGAGAGGT
>JBGQKF010000175.1:0-8392 GCA_041499435.1 Gammaproteobacteria bacterium | reverse complement strand
TGGATCTCCGGATCGAATGTCGAGCCCGATGTCGAGCTTCCGCGCTGGCCTTGCGATTGCTTTTGAGTGGAGGCGCGGTGATGATCTTCTTTGGCGACTACGCCGGCACGGCGCGCACCTGCGGCTTTCACTGGGTGAACCCGTTCTACCTCCGCCGGCGCCTGTCATTGCGCGCACACAATCTGACCACGCCGATTCTCAAAGTAAACGACGAGCGCGGCAATCCGATCGAGATCGGCGCCGTGGTGGTGTGGCGGGTCAACGATACCGCGCGCGCCGTGTTTCAGGTCGAAAACTACGTGGAGTACGTGCGCATCCAGTGCGAGTCTGCGGTGCGCGAAGTAGCGAGCCGCCATGCCTACGAACACAGCGATGAAATGCTGGCGGCGGTTCGGCACAAGACCTTGCGCGGCGATGTCGACAAGATCGGCGAAGTGCTGCGCCAGACCGTCCAGAACCATGTCAATGCCGCCGGCATCATGGTCGAGGAAGCGCGCATTGCGCACCTCGCCTATGCCCCAGAAATCGCTCAGGCGATGCTGCGGCGGCAGCAGGCCGAAGCGGTGATCGCGGCGCGGCGCAAACTGGTAGAGGGAGCGGTGAGCATGGTGGAGATGGCGCTGGCCGATATCGGCGAGAAGAGCCTCGTCACCTTCACGCCTGCGCAGAAAGTCACGCTTGTGACCAATCTCATGAGCGTGCTGGTGAGCGAAACGCACACGCAGCCGGTGCTGCAGATCGGCGCCAGCGAAGCGTGAAATGCAAAGGGCGCCCGCCGGACGCCCTTATTCGGCTGCGGCCCTGATGGACCGCCTCACATGATCGATTTGTACTTCTTGTAGTAGGTCAGCACCTTCGGCACGTATTGCGCGGTCTCCCGGTACGGCGGGATGCGGTTGCCATATTCCATGACCGTGCCTTCGCCGGCGTTATAGGCGGCGAGCGCGAGCTGGACATCGTTGCCGAAGAGCGCGAGCAGATCGTGCAGATACGCGGCTCCGCCGTAAATATTCTGCTCGGGGTCCAGGGGATTCTCCACGCCATAGCGGCGTGCCGTGGCCGGCATTAGTTGCATAAGACCGCGTGCCCCCTTGGCTGAACGCGCCAGGGGGTTGTAACCCGACTCGGCCGAGATCACCGCGTGCAGGAGCGCCGGTTCGAGCTGATAGGTGCGCGCGGCCGCCACGATGTGGGCGTGATACCGGCTGCGTGCGGCTTTCGGATAGCTGTGCACCACCCGGCTGGTCACCGTGCTGGTCACCGCGTCGGGCTCCTTCTTGGTGGTCATGTACAGCTGGAACCGGGCATCGCTCGGGATGTTGGTAAAGTGCACCGTCCCGTTCTCGTCGACGAACCGGTAGATGTCGGCGTGTGCACAGATCGGCACGGCTATCAGAGCCGCGAATGCACAGCCGACCAGCTTCGATATGCGATTCAAATTGATGCTCCCTGGGGTTCTCGGATTGTTAACGGCGCCCGACATTAACAGCTTGAGCCCGCGTGCTAAGGCTCTGGGAATAGTCTCGAAAGAGTGCCTCAGCAAGGGTCGTGCCGAAGCGGCCTGGGCGGCGACTCGTGGCCGGTGTCTACCGTGCCGCGCGGCTCGGTACCGGGACCAGCACAGTGGCGATGGCAGCGAGCACCAGGGCCATGGCCGCGAACTCCTGCCAGCTCGGCCTTTCTCGCAGCACCAGCATGCTGCTCATGACGCCCACGACCGGAATCAGCAAAGTGCCCAGCGACGACACTACTGCCGAGGCGCGGCTCACGATCTTGAACCAGGCCCAGTAGCACAGGATGAAGGCAATGAACACGTTGTAAAGCACGGCGATGGAGGCCGCCAGGCTGGGTATGTGGACCTTGCCGATATCGAAGGCCAGCGCCCCCAGGAGCAGAGGAATCCCCCCGAGCAGCATCTGCCAGCCACTGAACGAGGTGGTGGGGAGATCCAACGGAAAGCGCTTGATCAGCACAGTGCCGCCCGCCCAGGCGACCGCAGCACCGACTACCAGGAGCGCACCTGTAGGTGCCGCACGCAGGGCGGCAAGCTCGCTGCCGATCAGCACCAGCATGCCTGCGGTGCCCAGTCCTACGCCGAGCAGACGGCGTGCGGTAAGCGGCTCGTGGAGCACGGGCGCAGACAGCAGCGCCGTCCACAGCGGCATGGTATAGGCGAGGATCACCGAACGGCCCGCCGGCAGGAGCAGCACCCCGTAAGCGATCAGCACATTCCAGATGGTTACGTTGAGCAGTGCGCTGCCGAGCAGCGGCACCCACTGCGCACGTCTGGGTAGGATGATGTGCCGGCCCATCCGCGCGATGATGAACATGCCCGCTGCGCCCACCGCCAGGCACAGCGCGCGAAACGACAGCACCGGGACTTCGCTCACGGCGAGCTTCATCATCGGCCAGTTGAACCCCCAGCCCAATGTGAGCATAGCGAGCAGCGCCCACGTCGAGCGAGGCAGAGTATGACGATCAGAGGACACAGCAGGCAGCGGTGGAATTGGGCGGGCTAGTGTACAGACGATTGCCGGTTACGGCGTGCCGCGCGCTCAATTCTGCGCGCGCGATGGAATGCTAAGATGCGCCATGCGAAATACCAATCCGCTGTTGCGCTTGCTCCTGTTCTGGGCGCTCAACACCCTGGTGCTGTGGGTGGCCAGCCAGATCTTCTCCAGCCTGCGCTTCGACAGCGTGCAGGCGCTGATCGTGTCCGGCCTGGTGTTCGGGCTGATCAACGCAACGCTCAAGCCCATCATGGTGATCGTGACGCTGCCCATCACGCTGCTCACTCTGGGGCTGTTCCTGCTGGTGATCAATGCCCTGATATTGATGCTCACGGCATGGCTGGTGCCCGGCTTCCATCTCGCCGGGTTCGGCAATGCATTGCTGATATCGATCTTCGTCAGCGTGTTCAGCTTTATCCTCAACGTGATGCTGGGGTTGAAGAGGTAGCGCAACTGGACGTGACAGGCACCACCCAAACATAGAACGGGAGGAGAACATGAAGCAGCAGCTCGTCGCGGTGTGCCTGGTTTGCGCCTGGCTGGTGCCGCAGTGCGCAGTCGCACAGACCTGGCAGCCGCCCACGCCTGCACAACGTTGTCCTTCGAAGTGGGGCGCCGACGATGAGCGCGGGGCAGCCAATCACATGAATCCGCAGACGGTGCTGCGCGCCTCGAAGCTGATCAAGACTGGCGAGATGGTCGAGCTCGGCTGGGTGCTATCGAGCGACATGCCGCTCGTCGGTACGCGCCGATTCGATCTGCATACCAAGCGCACGGGCGGTCCGATGGGCAGCAACCAGCGCTATACCAACGAAGAGATCGTGATCACGGAGCTCGGTCAGGTCGGCACGCAGCTCGACATGTTCTCGCACCAGGGCATTGATGGTCTGCTCTACAACTGCATCAAGATCGACGATGTCGCCACCCGCAGCGGATTCACCAAGCTCGGCGTGGAGAAGATCGGTACTTTGTTTACACGCGCAGTGCTGATCGACGTCGCGGCGCTCAAAGGTGTCGACATGCTCGAGGCCGGCTATGAGATCACGGTGGCTGACCTGCAGACGGCGCTCAGCCGCCAGGGCGTATCGATCGGCGCCGGCGATGCGGTATTGATCCGCACCGGCTGGGCTAGGCTATGGGGCAAGGACAACGCGAAGTACAACGCCGGGTGTCCCGGCATCGGCGTGTCCGCGGCGCAATGGCTGGCGCAGCAGGACGTCATGTTGCTGGGCGCAGATAACTTCCCCGTGGAGGTTGCACCCAACCCGGACAAGGCGCTCAATCTGCCGGTGCATCAGATTGCCCTCGCCGTGCATGGAATTTTTCTGCTGGAGAATCTGAACCTCGAGACGGTGGCCGCGCGGGGCGTGTATGAGTTCGCGCTGCTGATTCAGCCGCTGAAGCTGAAAGGCGGGACCGGATCGACCGTCGCACCGGTTGCGCTGTTCTAATCTGAAGGATGCACCGGCAAACGCGTCCGCGTGCCGCGCACACGGTCTTGGCTTGCGCCTGCTGCCAGCTCAGCTCGCGATGGTCACGCCGCCATCGGCAACGATGGTTTGTCCCGTGACGAAAGCACCTGCCCGCGACGCGAGGAATACCGCGATGCCGCCGATGTCGTCGGGCTCGCCGATGCGCCCGAGCGGGGTGAGCGTCTCGTAGTGCCCGAGCAACTTGGGATTTTCCCATAGTGCACGGGCGAAATCGGTTTTGACCAGGCCGGGGGCAATGCAGTTGACGCGCACATTGTGCTTGCCCCATTCCACTGCGAGATTGCGAGCGAGCTGCATGTCGGCCGCCTTGGAGATCGCATAGGCGCCGAGCGCCGCCGTACCCTTCAGCCCACCGATGGACGAGACGATGATGACGCTGCCGTCCTTGCGCTGCGCCATCTCCGGCAGCACCAGGTTGCACAGCCAGTGGTTGCTGATGACATTGTTATGGAGGATCTTCTCGAAGGCGTCGTCGGGAAGCTCGGACATAGGACCGTAAAACGGGTTGGAGGCTGCATTGCACACCAGCACATCGATGCGTCCGAAGATGCGTCGCGTCTCGACGACGAGGTTCTCCAGTTGCGCTTTGTCGCCGATGTTGGCCGGGATTGCCGCCGCTTCGCCGCCCGCCGCGCGAATCCATTGCGCAACCTCGTCACAGGCCGGCGCCTTGCGGCTGGAAATGACGACCTTTGCGCCGGCGGCGGCGAGATGCTCGGCAATCGAACGTCCGATACCACGGGTAGAGCCGGTGATGATGGCGACTTTGCTGGTGAGCGTAAATGACTTCATCGTATCTGCCCTAAGGCTATGTTCGAAATGTGGATTTGCCGGTCTCCTGCCGCGCAAGATCCGCGCTGCGAGCCAGGTCGATGGCGCGCGTCGCGCCGCCCCGCCGGGCGGGCATCAAGTTTGCAATGATCCAACCCCGACCCCGCGCATAAATACCACAAAATGCAGGCGTGAGATGCTTCCTGATGTCCGGCCTCGCGGGTGTGCTGCGATCACCATTTCGACTCGAGGAAGGAGCACGTCATGGCAAACGACGACAAGACGGTAGAGCTCGTCACCAATCTGGACCGCGCGGCGGTTGAGAAGATCTTGCAGCGGGTCGCGGTCGAGGCCAAGGCGCAGGGTCTGGATGACCTGATCACTCTGCTCGGCGACTTCGTCGGCATGAGTCAGGTGGAGCTCAAGAAGCGCGTGGCACTGTGTCTGGAATCGCTGTCCGCTTCGCCGGAGCACCGGATCTTGTTCTCGCAGCTCGAGCTCGTCGAATTGAACCTCCCCAACACTTGAAGTAGACGGCAATCACCGGCTTGCAGCGCGCCACAGGGCGCCGATCGGCATCCGCATTCCGCTCATCTGCGCTGAGGTCCTGATACCATTCTCCTACAGGGCGGCAGGCATGCCCATTCGGGCTGGCCCGCTTTATCTTCTTTAAGGAGGAGACCTTCCATGAACAAGTATCAGATGTACGTCGGCGGCGAGTGGGTCGCCCCAGCGTCCAACGAGTGGTTCGAGAGCTATAACCCCTTCACCGGCGAGCCCTGGGCACTGATCGCCCGTGGCAATGCCCAGGATGCCGATCAGGCGGTGCGCACGGCGCACGCCGCCTTTACCGACGGCCCGTGGCCGCAGATGAACGCCAGCCAGCGCGGTGCGTTGCTGCGCAAGCTGGGCGATCTGATCGCCAAGAACGCCGAGCGGCTGGCGCAGCTCGAGGTGATGGACAACGGCAAGCTCATCGCCGAAATGCGCGCGCAACTGAACTATGCGCCGCAGTGGTACTACTACTTCGGCGGTCTCGCAGACAAGGTGGAAGGCGCCGTGATTCCGCTCGACAAGAAAGGCTACTTCAACTTCACCCGCTACGAGCCGCTCGGTGTGGTGGTTGCCATCACGCCGTGGAATTCGCCGCTATTGCTCACCGCGTGGAAGCTCGCACCTGCGCTCGCGGCCGGCAATACCGTCGTCATCAAGCCTTCCGAGTTCACTTCGGTGTCGACCCTCGAGTTCATCAAGCTGGTCGAGGAAGCGGGCTTCCCGGCCGGCGTGGTGAACGTCGTTACCGGATACGGCAAGGAAGTTGGCATGCCGCTGGTCGAGCATCCGCTCACTCGCAAGATAGCCTTCACCGGCTCGGATGCCACGGGCCGGGTGATCAACGAGACAGCCGCTCGCAATTTCAAGAAAGTCGGCCTCGAGCTCGGCGGCAAGTCGCCGAACATCGTGTTCGAAGATGCCAATCTGGAAGACGCAGTCAATGGTGCGGTTTCCGGGATCTTCGCGGCGACTGGTCAGACTTGCATCGCCGGTTCCCGGCTCCTGCTGCAGGACTCGATTCACGATGCGTTCGTCGAGAAGTTGCTCGCCCTCGCGCGCACGGCGAAGATGGGCGACCCGCTCAGCATGGACACGCAGGTCGGCCCGGTGACCACCCGCCCGCAGTACGACAAGGTGCTCTCGTACATCGACATCGGCCGCAACGAAGGCGCGCAGCTGCGGCTGGGCGGCGGCGCCGCTACGCGGCCGGAGTGCGGCAAAGGCTGGTTCGTCGAGCCCACCATTTTCACCGGCGTCAACAACCAGATGCGCATCGCCCAAGAGGAGATCTTCGGTCCGGTGCTGTCCATCCTGCGCTTCAAAGATGAAGACGAAGCAGTGCGCATTGCCAACGACGTACGCTTCGGTCTGGGCGCGGGCGTATGGACGCGCGACATCGGCCGTGCGATCCGCATGTCGGAGAAGATCCAGGCCGGCACGGTATGGGTGAACACCTATCGCGCGGTGAGCTATATGTCCCCGTTCGGCGGGTACAAGGACAGCGGCATAGCCCGCGAGAACGGCGCGCAGGCGATCTACGAGTACCTGCAGCTGAAGAGCGTATGGATCAACACCGGAGCGGCCACCGGCAATCCGTTCGTCATGCGTTGAGCCGTGTCTCTGTGTTGAGGTTTACCGTTCACCCGCGCAGCTGCCGCACCTGCGCGCTGCGCGGCATACGCCGCGGCAGCACATCCTTCAGCTTGCTGCGCGCTTCGCGCAGCACGCGCTCTGTGGCGGCCCAGTCGATGCACGCGTCGGTTACGGACACGCCATACTTCAGTTGACTGAGATCGGCAGGGATCGACTGGTTGCCGGCGCTGAGATTGCTCTCCAGCATCGTGCCGACCAGCGAGTGATTGCCCTCGACGATCTGATGCACCAGATCGTTCATCACCAGCGGCTGCAGAGAAGGATCCTTGTTGGAGTTGGCATGGCTGCAGTCGACCATGATATTGGCCGGCAGCTTGTGCTTCGCCAGCTCCTTTTCCACCAGCGCGATGGTGACCGAGTCGTAGTTCGGGCCCTTCGCGCCGCCGCGTAGAACGATGTGGCCGTAGCGGTTGCCCTTGGTGCGGATCACCGCGACCTGGCCGTTCTGATCGATGCCGAGGAAGCTATGCGCATTGGATACCGACAGCAGCGCATTGATCGCGACCTGCAGTCCGCCATCGGTGCCATTCTTGAAGCCGACCGGCGTGGACAACCCGCTCGCCATCTCGCGGTGCGTCTGTGACTCGGTGGTGCGTGCACCGATGGCGCTCCACGTAATGAGATCGGAAAGATACTGCGGACTGATCGGGTCGAGCGCTTCGGTGCCTGCCGGCAGCCCCAGCTCGTTGATCTCGAGCAGGACCTTGCGCGCCAGCTGCAGACCTTCCTCGATGTCGAAAGAGTCGTTCATGTGCGGGTCGTTGATCAACCCTTTCCAGCCGGTGGTGGTGCGCGGCTTCTCGAAATAGACGCGCATCACGACGAACAGCGTGTCGGCGACCTCATCGGCCACGCGCTTCAAGCGCTGGGCGTAATCCATGGCCGCAGAGGGATCGTGAATCGAGCACGGCCCGACCACGACCATCAGGCGATGATCGCTCCGATCGAGAATGTTTTCCAAGGACTGACGTCCGTCCAGTACCGTCGCCTGCGCGCGCGGCGTCATCGGCACGCGAGCCTTGACCTCCTCGGGGGTGAGCAGGACGTCCTGCGAGATGACGTTTACGTTGTAGATGCGTTTGTCGTCCATTGCCGTAATCTTTCTGCTAATGAAGGCTTTATGTGAGTATCCCGTACCCTTGCATTGTCCGCGAGGTGGCCTTGGGCGGCAAAGCGGTGCCTCAAGGGGAACGCTTTCCCGGCCGATATTGGCGAGCATACATCAGAGGAAGAGGTCGAAGATGCGTCCCGCGACCGTGATTTTCATGCTGGCGTTGGCCGTGCCGCCGATGGCGCATGCCGCCAAGTGGGTGAACGTTGCCGAGGGCTCGTTAGGGCGTTCGCTCTACCTCGACAGCGACAGCCTCGAGCGGGACGGCCCGCAAGTCCATGCTTGGACGCGCGAAGTAT
>JBGQKF010000174.1:0-8403 GCA_041499435.1 Gammaproteobacteria bacterium | reverse complement strand
TGGCGCATCCAGCGCGATACGCCCGGCTACGGTCCACGTCGCACGGCGGAGGAGCTTCGCAGAGATCTCGCTGCGGCCAAACGGTACGCGGACGGCTAGTACGAGCTCTACAGGGTCAGGCCTATACTTTATAGGTAGGCAACGATTCCGTAGCGACTGATCAGCCGAGGGGCCCAGTCGGGCTACTTCAGCGCTTCGGCCGCCTTCAGGTAGGAATCGCAGGCTGTAGCCTTCTGCTGGTTGTCACCAGCTTCCTATCCCGAACCTGTCCTAGTTGTTTCCTCGCGTTACAAGGAAACGCGGCCGGCTCGGGGTGATAGTATGTGCTCTTATCGCCGCGCGAGTCACCGCGGTTGCGGTGACCGCGTATCAGGCGCTGCCGTACGCGAACGCACGCCGGGACAACAAAACCTACCAAAAAATGAGATTCGGCTCACCGCGCTCGCGACTACGGCGGCTTACGCGGTCGCCGAACTCATGTCCTTGCAGGACACGCTGCGGCATCCGTCTTTGCTCATGACGCTCGGCGCTCGCGGTAGATCGTGAGCGCAATCGCCCACTGCAGCGGGGAATTGTGCAGCACATACCACATTCATCAGCGCGAGCGGGCGCCAGCCCGCAAGTGGTTGGGCTCGCAGCCTCCAGGATCACCCAGCCAGCCGTCGCAACAGGCTGCCATCAATCGGCGCATCGCGTGCGCGGACGCACGCGCCGCGGGTATCTGCCCTCCTTCCGGTCACTCTTTCTTACCGCGCTCGCAGCCTGGTTACTGGCGCAACCGTGGCCGGCGAATTGCGCCGACGAGTGGGTGTACAGCGTGCAGCCCGGCGAAAATCTGTGGTTGCTCACCGAGCGCTATCTGAACGATCATGAACACCTGCTCGAGCTCCAGCGGCTCAACCGCATCGCTAACCCGCGCCGCATACCGCCCGGCACGCAACTGCGCATGCCGTGGGCGTGGACGAGATCGAGCCCGGGCAGCGCGCGTTTCGCCGCCGTGGTCGGCACCGTGCGCGTCTCGTCGGCAGGCGCGCAAGGCAACGAGCGCTTGGCGGCACCAGACCTGCTCCTGCATGCCGGCGACATCGTAAAGACCGAACAACACGCCAACGCCGTGTTGGCCTTTACGGATGGCAGTCACCTCACGCTGCTATCGGAGTCCATCTTGCGGCTCGACAAACTACTGGACTATTCGAATGGCACGAGCACGGCATGGCTCGATCTACAGCAAGGGCGCACTGAGAGCCGGGTTCCGTCTGGCGGCAACTCGAGGTCTCGCTTTCACATCAACACGCCAGCAGGCGTCACGTCGGTGCGCGGCACGCAATTGCGCGTGAGCGTTCCCGCGCAAGAAGCGGTCTCACGCACTGAAGTGTTGGCCGGCGGAGTCTACGTCGCGAATGCCGGCAAGGAAGTCATCGTCAACGCTGGTTACGGCACGTTGGTTCGCGCAGGCGAGGCGCCGGCCAGTCCTGTTGCGCTGCTGCCACCGCCCGACCTTACAGGATTGCCGGGCACGGTATCCCGGCTGCCGATCGAACTGGGATTCGCACCGGTACCTGGCGCAGTCGCCTACCGGGTACAAGTTGCGACGAGCTCGGAGTTCGACCGTATCGTATTCGAAGCGCTGAACGGTGCACCGAAGGCCACATTGCCTGTGCTCCCCAACGCGCGCTACGTGCTGCGCGCTCGCGCCATCGACGCGTTGGGCATGGAGGGTCACGACGCCGAACGTCCTATCGAGTTGGCTGCCCGTCCTGAGCCACCCATAGCCCTCCAGCCTGCAGATGGAGAGATCATCGGCACCGAGACCCCGACGTTTCGCTGGACTGCATCCGATAACGCGCAGAGCTACCATTTCCAAATCTCACCGGATCCTGCGTTCTCGGAACTCGGCGCCGATATCCCCGAGCTGCGCGAACCCTCGATCGCCCTGCGGCAGCCGCTGGCCTCCGGTGTTTATTTCTGGCGTGTCGCCACGGTACACGCAGAGCAAGGAGCGGGTCCGTTCGGTGCTGCCAATGCGTTCCGCATTGCTCCACCTGCGCCCGCAGTGGCGGCGGCTTCGCTCACCCCGACCCACATTCGCATGCGCTGGGAGAGCGATCGGTCAGGACGGCGTTATCGCGTGGGGCTCGCCCGCGACCTGGAGTTTCAGCGCGTGGTGAGCGACACAGAAGTGGACGAGCCCGCCCTGCAGCTTGCGCGTCCAGCACCAGGCCGGTATTACTTGCGCGTGCGCGCGGTGGAGCCGGACGGGTATGAGGGTCCGTATCAGACCCCGCAAACGATTGAACTGCACGCTCCGCCCGCGCCGCCGCAAGCGCTGCACCCGCTCGAGAGCGCTATCATTGCGGAAGAGCCACCGCAGTTTCGGTGGCAGCCCACAAGCGGTGCGGAGCGCTATCGCTTTCAGCTTGCGCGGAATCGAGCGTTCGAAGCGCCGCTACTGGTCGTCGCCACCGTCACGCAACCGAGTTTTACGTTGGCGCACCCACTCGAACCGGGCGTGTACTTTTGGCGTGTGGCAGCCAGCAACACCGTGGATGGCGAAGGCGAATACGGTTCGCCACACTCGTTGCGCCGGGTTCCACCCGCGCCCGAATATGGACCGGCAGACGCGGACGCGTTCACGCTGCTGTTGCGCTGGCAGGCATCAGAGGCTGCCTCGCAATATGACGTTGAGCTTGCGGCAGACGCAGCGTTCAACGAAATCTTGACGCGGGCGCGCGTAGGCGAACCGCAGTTGCGCATTCCGCGACCCGCAGGCGGGCGCTACTTCATGCGCGTGCGCGCGATCGACGCCGACGGGGTTCCAGGCTCCTATGGGCTGGCACAACCCGTGGAAGTGCGAGCACGCCCTGCCCCACCGCAACTGCTCGACCCGGTGCCCGGCGCGCACGTTTCCGAGAACGTACAATTGCATTGGTCAAAGCAGGAAAGCAGCGCGCGCTATCACATCCAGCTCGGCACCGACCAGCAATTCAACGCAACGCTGCTGGATCAGCGTCGGGTCGAAGGGACGGCATTGATCCTCCCCAGCATGCTGCCACCCGGCGTCTACTACTGGCGGGTCGCGGCAAGCACCGACGCCGACGGCGAAGGTCGCTTCAGCCAGGTGCAATCGTTTCGGGTGTTGCCGCAGCCACCGACGTTGACGGCAGTCGATGCCGAGGG
This sequence comes from Gammaproteobacteria bacterium, assembly GCA_041499435.1. Classification (GTDB taxonomy): domain Bacteria; phylum Pseudomonadota; class Gammaproteobacteria; order Burkholderiales; family SHXO01; genus SHXO01. Next base: position 5,226 of record JBGQKF010000174.1, on the reverse strand, counting down.
CGGCCAGGTGATATTCCGCTGGCGTGAGGAGCCGTACAGTGCGCAATACCAGGTGCAACTCGCCAAGGATGCACAATTCCACACCGTGGTGATCGACCAACGCACGCGCGCCGGCGTGCTGCAAGCGCCTCGCCCGGGGGGCGGCAATTATTTCGTCAGAATACGCAGCATCGATGCGGAGGGAAATCCAGGCTTGTACTCGACACCACGCAGCGTGCAGATCCCAGCACGCTTTCCATACTGGCTGCTGCCGCTGCTGCCCTTTATCATCTTCCCCTTGTGATGCTGCGCAGCCTGCATCGGATCCTGCGTTCAGAGCGCGTTTGGCTCGCAAGCGTATTGCTGGCGCTGGCGCTCGTGCTCGCCTTCACGCAGGTTTTGCAGCGTGGCGACAACTTGCTGTACGACCTCGACCTGCGCCTGCTGCCGCTTGCTGCGCCGTCTGACATCGTGATCGTCGCGATAGACGAGGAAAGTTTGAGCGCGCTCGGTCACTGGCCCTGGCCGCGCCGCTGGCACGCGCAAATGATCCAGCGGCTCACCCAGGCCGGCGCTAAGGTGATCGGCATGGACATTCTGTTCGCGGAGCCGGATGCAAAAGATCCCGAGGGCGATGAGCTTCTGGCGCTGGCGATCCGAGCCCATGGGCGTGTGGTGCTGGCGGTCGCGCCGGAAATGCAGCGTGGCGCTCAGCTCGCTGCGACGCTGCCGATCGAGCCGCTGGCGGCGGCGGCGAAGCTCGGGCATGCGGACGTAGAGCTCGATGCCGACGGCATCGTGCGCAGCGTCTACTTGCGTGCCGGCATCAATCGACCGCAGTGGCCGGCGCTGGCGCTTGCCATGCTGGAGCTCGGCGAACCGCAGCGCGCGGCCGCGCTCGCCGCGCAATGGCCGCCGACGGCGATGCCGGAGGCCGCGAACGAATGGGTGCGTGACCATCGTTACATGGTGCGATTCTTCGATGCTGATGGCGGCTTTGCGCATGTGCCGTTCGTGCAAGTGCTCCGCGGCGAGCGCGCAGCGCTGGATCGATTCCGCGGCCGCTACGTACTGGTCGGCGTAACCGCAGCCGGCATCGGTCAGGCGCTGATTACGCCGGTTTCAGGCCTGGGCCATCCTATGCCCGGGGTCGAGCTCAGCGCGAATATACTCGCCAGCCTGACTCAAGATGCAACCGTTGCGCCGGTGACCCACGGGGCATCCATGCTGCTGACCGCGCTGCTGGCCATCGTGCCCGCGTTCGTCTACCCGCGGCTGCGCCCGCGCGCGGCGCTCGTCGCGTCCGGTGCATTGCTGTTGCTGACGTTTGTGGCGAGCTTCGCGCTGCTGCAGCTCACACACAAGTGGTTCGGACCCGCAGCTGCGCTCGCCGTGATCGCCGTGAGCTATCCATTGTGGAGTTGGCGGCGCCTCGATGCCACTGCATCCGCGCTCAGCGCAGAGCGCAACTTGGCACGCGCGACGCTGCACTGTATCGGCGATGCCGTGATCACGACCGATCGTATCGGGCTCGTCGCCTATCTCAATCCTGTCGCGCAAGCGTTGACGGGTCGCGCGCTAAGCGACGCCTGCGGTCGACCGCTGCAGGATGTCCTGCTCACGTACGAGGAGACCGGCGAGCGCCGCGTACTGCCGCCGCTACATGAATGCCTGATCGAAGGCCGCACCGTGCAACCGAGCCGCTACTGCCTGTTGCGCGGGCGCGACGTGGAGCACGCCATCCGTTGGTCGGCCGCGCCGATCCGCGATGGTTCCGGCGTGATCGCCGGGATGGTGATCGCGTTTTCCGACGTCACCGAGACGCTATCGCTCAGTCGCGAGATGTTGCGGCAAGCCACCCACGATGCCTTGACCGGGCTTCCCAACCGCGTGCTGGTCGAAGATCGCCTGTTGAAGGCGATCGCCAGTGCGCGGCGCGCAGAAAGTCAAGTGGCGGTCATCTTCATCGATCTGGACGGCTTCAAAAAAGTCAATGACGCATTCGGGCATGCCGCCGGCGATGCGCTGCTGGCGCAGATCGCCGGGCGCCTCAAGGGCAGCTGCCGCGAAGAGGATACCGTCGCGCGCTGGGGTGGCGACGAGTTTGTCGTGGTATTGGAGCAGGTGCTGAGCCAGGACACCGTGGTGGCCCGCGCCCGCACCATGCTCGAGCTGCTGTCCTCTCCGGTGCAGGTGTTGGAGCACGAGGTCTACGTCACTGGCAGTATGGGCATCAGCCTGTTTCCTCGCGACGGCGAGGATGTTGGCGACCTGTTCAAGCGCGCGGACGCCGCGCTGTATCGCGCCAAGGACCAGGGACGCAATGCCTTTCAGTTCTATTCTGCAGAAATGAGCGAGCGCGCACTCGAGCGCATAGCGCTGGAGAAAAGCTTGTGGGGCGCGCTGCGCAATGCCGAGCTCGCCCTGTACTATCAGCCGGAATTCGATGGCAAACGCGGCCGCATCGCTGGACTCGAGGCACTCCTGCGCTGGCAGAGGGACGGGGGCGATCCGGTGTTGCCCGAGCGCTTCCTATCGGTCGCCGAGCAGAGCGACCTCATCCACGTCATGGGGGACTGGGTTCTGCAGACCGCGTGCGCGCAGCTCGCGCAGCTGCGCGACTGGGGTCTGCCCGACGTGCAGGTGGCCGTCAATCTCGCGCCGCGCCAACTGCACAGGCGCGAGCTCTACCCGCGCATCGCGGCACTGGTACGCGAGTACGGCATCGACGGTCCGCACCTGGTGCTCGAGATCAGCGAGGAATTGTTCTTGAACGATGCCAGTGGCATCGGGCGGTCGCTGCGCGGCTTGCGCGATCTAGGCGTACGTGTGTCGATCGACGACTTCGGGACCGGATATTCCTCTCTCAGCTACCTCAAGCGCCTGCCAATCGACCAGGTCAAGATCGACAAATCGTTCGTGCACAATGTCCCCCAGAACGCAGACGATTCTGCCATCGTACGCGGCATCATCACGTTGGCACATAGCCTGCGGCTGGAAGTGATCGCGGAAGGCGTCGAGAACGCTGCGCAGCTGCATTTCCTGGAAGGACTGGGCTGTGATGGCATGCAGGGGTTCTACTTGAGCCGGCCCTTGCCCGCGCCAACTTTGCGCGCGTACCTGAGAGATCACGCCGGCGGACGCTAGGCCGCCCCATCTTCGCAAGCGCACCCTGGCATGCTGACTCCTACCCGGCTTTTTCCAGGGCGGCGCTCTTCGACGCGATTACCGCCATCAATTCGTGCCAGGACTTGACGAACGATGCCGCTCCTTCCTGCTGCAGCCGGGCGGCGAGCGCGTCGATGTCGATACCGGCCCGGCCGAACTCGGCCAGCACCTCCTCGCAATCTCCGTCGTCGGGCCGCAGGGCTGCACCCACCTCTCCGTGATCGGCGAACGCCTTCAACGTCCCCTCCGGCATGGTGTTCACAGTGAGCGGTGCCGCCAGGTCTCGGACGTAAAGGATGTCCGGCGCCTTGGGATCCTTGGTGCCTGTGCTCGCCATCAGCAATCGCTGCGGGCGCGCACCGGCGTTCATCGCACGCTGATAGCGCTGCGAAGCGATCAGCTCGCAGTACGCCTTGTAGGTACGCTGGCCGATGGCAAGGCCGAGCCGGTTGGTGAGCTCCGAGGGCACCTTGTCCGCGACCGCGACATCCCAGCGGCTGACGAAGAGCGACGCGACCGAGGCGACGTCAGGCGTCAGCCCTGCCGCTATGCGCCTCTCGATGCCGCGCAGGTACGCCGCCGCCGCCGCAACGTAATGCTCACGAGAGAAGAGTAGCGTCACGTTGATCGGTACGCCGGCGAAGACCGTTTCCTCGATCGCGGGCAGTCCCTCCTGCGTGCCGGGAATCTTGATGAAGAGGTTGGGACGCCCGGCTCGGGCATGCAGCTCTTTGGCTACGGCGATGGTGGTCTTGGTGTCGTACGCGAGCAAAGGCGAGACTTCCAGAGACACCCAGCCATCCACGCCGCAAGTGCGCTCGAAGATCGGTCGGAACAAATCGGCCGCCCGAGTGATGTCCTCCAGCGCGAGCTCGAAAAACAACTTCTCGCCCGACTTGCCCGCCTCGAGCTTCGTGCGGATCGAATCGTCATAGGCAGCGCTGTTCTTGATTGCGTGGTCGAAGATGGTCGGGTTCGAGGTCAGCCCCGTGACCGACAGCTCGTCGATATAGCGTTTGAGTGCGCCCGTGTTCAGCAGATCGCGCGTGATGTTGTCGAGCCAGATGCTCTGACCCAGGTCGTACAGCTTTTGCGTCGCTTTCATCGTGTTGCCTCCTCAATAGACAGCGTCGCGTCGCGAGTCGCGAGCAACGCCGGCAAGTCATAGTTCAGCAGGTCTCCGATGCGCTCCACCGTCAGATCGGCAGCCGGATTCGATGCGAGGATGGCGGCATCGTGCGCGAGTGTGCCCTGCCGGGGAAAGACCGTGGTCACACGGCGACCCCACGCCCGCCTGGCCGCGGTCAGGATCTGCAACTTGTCATCTACCAGGACGTAGTGATCCGCCGGATATCGCCGCTCCACGTCGACCAGCGCATCCTCTTTGTGAATATAGATCAGCACGTCGCCGTTCACCGCCTGAGCAAGGCCGGCGCGCTCGACCTTGCGCGGTTGGAACACCGCATCGCCATCCGACAAAATGACCGTCGTCCCCCAGGTGCAGAAGCGTTTCAGAACGTCGAGCGCCCGCGGAAACAGCCGATCGGCGAACGGATAGTTCATCAGGAAGACGCCGATCGAGAGCAGACGGACGTCGTACGGATGCTCGACCCGGAAGCGCTGGAGCGCACCGAGATAGTCGCGGTAGCCCAATTCAACGAACAGGCGCTCTTGGATCGTCCAATATCGTTCGCGGTACGCGGCGCCGAACTCCCGCTCCAGATGGTCTTGAATACCGTCGCGAACACCGTCGTTGTCGAGGAGCGTGTTATCGACATCGACCAGGAACACGATGGCATCGGGTACTTCGGTAAACCACGTGCCGCTCATGCTTGCCTCGATCAATTCCTCTTTATGCGCACACTCATCGCCGAGCCTCTGGCTTCTATTCTATGCTTCACGCGGCAATCCTGAACCTAGCCTGGATAATTCATGAAGACGCCCCGGTGTGTAACCAAATACTGGTGTGACCAGTCAATTGGCCAACTCTTGCGCGGTACAGAGTGTTGCGTCGGGCTACTCGGGCGCTGCCGGTCGATTTCCGGCCATTTGCGGCATGCCCGTCTCGCCAATAGGCAT
>JBGQKF010000173.1:0-8416 GCA_041499435.1 Gammaproteobacteria bacterium | reverse complement strand
CGCTCCTCGCCAAGGTACCTACCTTGACTTCGTCGCGACGCCTCGCATCCATCCGCACCTGACGCAACGCGCGTCGCAAGACTTGATCAGAGCTTCCCTAGCAGTCGGGCAGAAGACATGCGGTGGCAGGCGCCCCGTGCACGGAATTGTCACCTGGCGCCGGCTCTCCGGCGCGCGCACATTCTACACCGGGCTCGCTCCCATCCTCGACGCGTCGCGTGTACGCTCTGCTACACTGCTGCGGCTTACAGTTCCTTAAGAGTCCTCAAAGTGCGAGCGCCGCTGTCCCTTCGCCTGCGCGCGCGGGGGCGAAGTGGCCACTCTCTGGGCGAACCGCGAACGACCTGATCGATCCATGGATATGAACACATTCCCCGCACTCGCCGCGCGGTATTGCGCGCGTATCGTCTATGCGCTGCTGTTGTGGCTGCCCGCTCTCGCCGTGCATGCGCAGAACGGCAGCACGCCGCTCATCTGGGAGGCGCGCTCGGCCAGCAATACGATCTATCTGTTCGGCACCATTCACGTCGGCGCTCGCAAGATGTATCCGCTCAGCCCGGCGGTGGAGAAGGCGTTCTCCGACTCGAAGGTGCTCGCGCTCGAGGCCGATCCGACCGAGCCCGGGGCAGCGCTCGAAAGCATGGCGAGCGCCGCGTACAAACCTCCCGACAACCTCGCCAATCACATCTCGCCCGAGCTCATGGGCAAAGTCGAGAAAGTGCTGCCCCAGGTCGGCTTGCCGATCGAGTATGCGCGGCTGATGCGCCCGGCGCTGCTGGCGATGACCATCGCCGTGATGGAAGTCGGCCGGCAGGGCTACGATCCCAATCTCGGGCTCGATGTGCACTTCGCGCGACTGGCGAAGCAACAAGGCAAGCCCATCGTCGAGCTCGAGTCGCTTTCCGATCAGCTCGCGCTGCTGCAGGGATTCTCGCCTGCGCTGCAGGCGGGCATGCTCGCCGCCGCCGTGGAGAGCGTGCAGAACGGGACGCTCGCCACCGACCTGCGCGATCTGGTGAGTGCCTGGCGCACCGGCAATGTCGATGGTTTGCTGGCACAGCTGCAGAAGGACACCGATGATCTGCCTCCCGAGCTTGCGCGCGAGTACGACAACGCGCTGTACCGCACGCGCAACCTGGGCATGGTGCAAAAGGTGGCGGCGATGCTGGAGGGCAGCGAGCCGACCTTCGTCGCCGTAGGCGCGGGCCATCTGCTGGGACCCACCGGGCTGGTGGAGCTGCTGCAGGCCAAAGGCTACCGGCTGCGCAAGCTATGAATGACATCGCCCCGAGCGTTCGCTTCGAGCTCTATCCGGACATCGAGCCGTACCAGACCGGCCGCCTGCCGCTCGATGGGCGCCACAGCATGTACTGGGAGCAGTCTGGCAATCCGACTGGCGTGCCGGTACTGTTCCTGCACGGTGGACCGGGCGCGGGGGCGAGCATCGGTCACCGCCGCTACTTCGATCCCGCCTACTATCGCATCGTCATATTCGATCAGCGCGGCGCCGGCCGCTCGACGCCGTATGGCGAGCTCATCGACAACACCACCGGCCATCTGATCGATGACATCGAGCGCCTGCGCGAAGCGTTGCACATCGAGCGCTGGATCGTATTCGGCGGCTCCTGGGGGAGCACGCTCGCGCTCGCCTACGGCGAGGCGCATCCGCAGCGCTGTCTCGCGTTCGTGCTGCGCGGCATCTTTCTGTGCCGCCCGCACGAGGTGGAGTGGTTCCTGTACGGGATACGGCAAGTGTTTCCCGAGGGCTGGCGCCGCTTCGCCGAGATCATCCCCGAGCGCGAGCGCAGCGATCTGCTCGCAGCCTACACCCGGCGGCTCAACGATCCCGATCCTGAGGTGCACCTGCCGGCAGCACGCGCATGGAGCACGTACGAAGGCGCGTGCTCGACATTGCTGCCAAGTGCCGACGCGATGAGCTATTTTTCCAACGATCGCGTCGCGCTCGGTCTCGCGCGCATCGAGGCGCACTACTTCACCAATCGCATCTTCCTGCTGGAAAATAGTCTTCTCAACAACGTATACCGCCTGCACGGCATCCCGGCAGTCATCGTGCAGGGTCGCTACGACATGATATGCCCGCCGGTCACCGCAGACGATCTGCATCGCTCGTGGCCCGATGCGCAGTACATCGTCGTCGCCGATGCCGGCCACTCGGCATGGGAGCCGGGAATCCGTGCGCAGCTGGTGTCGGTCATGGAGCGGATGAAGCGGCACTTCGCGACTGCCCGAGCGGGTTAGCTTGTCACGTTGCCTCGTCCCGGGGCCCTGCCGACGGCAGATCGCTATGGTATCTTGCTAATCGCAGTTCCAACTACAAACTAGGGAGGCGCAAATGAAGCTCTACTACGACCCGGTCACCGTCAACTGTAAAAAGGTCGCCGCGGGTTTTGGGCTGATGGGGGTCAGCTTCGAGAAAGCACATGTGGATTACTTCAACGGCGGTCACAAGGCGCCCGAGTATCTGAAGATCAATCCGAACGGCGCGCTGCCTGCGCTGGTCGACGATGACTTGCAGCTCTGGGAGTCGAATGCCATTCTGCAGTACGTGGCCGACAAGAACGAGGCCTTCGCTTACTATCCGCGCGAGCCGAAAGTGCGTGCCGACATTCATCGCTGGCACCTGTGGGAGTCGGCCCACTGGTTCCCGAGCTGCTACGTTTACTTGGTGGAGAACGTCGTCAAGCCGCTGCTGAAGGCCGAGCCCGACCCCGCGGTGACCGAGAAGGAAGCGCCGAACTGGCACAAGCTGGCAAACATCCTCGACGAGCGTCTCGCCAAGCAGCGCTGGCTCTGCGGAGACCAGGTCACCCTGGCCGACATTTCGGTGGCCGCGCCGATGCATCTGCACCCCTTCCAGAAGCTCCCGCTCGATGCGCATCCGCATCTGCGTCGCTGGATGACCGAAGGCGTCGAGCAACTGCCGAGCTGGAAGGCAACCGACGTGGCCACGATGCTGGGGTTGAAGGTCTGAGCCCGCACGGCTCGTTCGGTGCCACTGCCTCACGTTACTCTTAGACATCGCCATCATGCAACGCGACAATTCGGTACGCTCGACCTTCAACTACACGCTCGACGACGGCACGGTTCCGGAAATCTACTTCTACGAGCCGCCGCCCGGCACGGTGACGCATCCGCCTGGAACCGATCCGCATGAGATGCAGATCTTCGACGGGTGGTCCCGTGCCGACACTTTCTCGCTCGACCGCGAAGGCTTCCAGTTGCAGGAATTTCGCGACGCGTTCGACCGCTTCGACGACGATAACGCGGTGCGCAACCAGTTCTACACGCCGGTGGCGGAGTTCGTGCGAACCACAGTTGGCGCACGTCGCGTGATCGTGTTCGACCATACCATCCGTTCGAAGATCAACGAGCAGCAACAGACCGCCGAGCACGCCACCACGCAGCGCGCGCCAGTGATGATCGTGCACTGCGACTACACGCCCGTGTCGGGCCCGCTGCGCGTGCGCCAGTTGCTGCCTGACGAAGCCGACGCCCTGCTCGAGCGGCGCATCGCCTTCTACAACTTCTGGAAACCGCTCAAGCGCCGCGTCGAGGAAAAGCCCCTGGCGATGTGCGATGTGACCTCGGCATCCCAGGATGACATGCTCAAGATGGTGTTGCGTTATCGGGAGCGCACCGGCGAGATCTTCGTGATGCGCCATTCGGGTGCACATCGCTGGTGGTACTTTCCGAAGATGACGCCGGAAAATGTCGTGCTGCTGAAGACCTACGATTCGGAGACCGACGGCCGCGCACGCTTCCTCGGTCACAGCGCCTTCGAAGACCCGAACACGCCGCCGGAAGCCCCGGTGCGCGAAAGCATCGAAATCAGAACCATCGCATTCTTCTAAGCCCAGCCGATGGCATCGAATCCATTCTCGCTGGCAGGCCGCGTCGCACTCATCACCGGCGGCAACAGCGGCATCGGCCGTACGCTGGCCGTGGCATTGCGCGAGGCCGGCGCAAAGGTGGCGATCGGTGGTCGCCGCGCCGAGCGTAACGCGGCGGTGCTGGCTGAGCTGGGCAACGAGCACGCGGCAGCATTCGAGCTCGACGTCTGCGACGAAGGCTCCGTCGAACGCACCATGACTGCCGTGGTCGAGCGCTTCGGCCGCATCGACATCCTGATCAACAATGCCGGCGATGTGAACCGCAAGTCGGTGATGGAGCTCGAGCGCAGCGACTGGGATCGCGTGCTGGCCATCAATCTCACCGGACCGTTCCTGTGCACCAAGCATGCGGCACGCCGCATGAAGATGCAGGGCAGCGGCAAGATCATCAACATCGCTTCCGTATATGGACTGACCGCACCGAGTAAAGGGCTGCAGGTCGCCTACACGGCTTCCAAGCACGGCGTGATCGGGCTGACGCGCGTCAATGCCGTCGAGCTCACACCGCTCGGTATCCAGGTCAATGCCATCGCACCGGGCTATTTTTTCACTGAGATGACCGGTGAGTTGCGCGGCACGCCGCTGGAGGCGGCAATCAAGCGGCGCACTCCGTCGGGCAGATTGGGCGAGACCGCAGAGCTCGTCGGCACGTGCATCTACCTCGCCTCAGCGGCCTCGGACCACGTAAGCGGGATCTGCATCCCGGTGGATGGCGGGTATCTGGCATCGGATGGGTTGGAGCGGGCGTGAGCATACGATGAAATCCTTCGCTCCAGCCCTGCTCTTCGGCGCGATCGCGGCAGTTGTCGACGCGCCGCCGTGTGCCGCTGCCTTCGCGCCACCCGAGATCTATTTCCTGCAAGACGACGCTGTCCCCGTTCGCCAGAAGCTGCATCACCGGGCGCCCAGGCGCGCCGCGGCGTCCGGCAGCCCAACGCTCACCGAACAGCAGGCACTACACGCGCTCGAGACCGAGATCTCACGCAAGGTCGGCCTGCAGATGAAAGAAACGGATTATCCGGAAGAGGCGCGCCGTTGGACGTGGAGTGGAATCGCACTCGTGCACGTTGTCGTAGGCAAAGACGGCATCATGCGGCAGATCTCGGTGGGCAGGACCAGTGGCTTTCGCACACTGGATGAGCAGGCCGTGCGCCTCGTGAGCCGCGTTACTGCGCCTTCGTGGATTCCGGATCGCTTGCGCGGCCGCGAGATCGCCGTGCTGGTTCCAATCGGCTTCATCCTGCCACACGACCACTAGCTGTGGATTCCCAACACAGTATGCCGTCGATGATCGTCTCGTTTTCGGCACGGAACTAGTGGCCTGTAACGGCGGCATCGGTACTGCTTGTTTCCCTCCCTTGCACAGCGGGGGAGGGTCAGGGTGGGGGCAGCTCGCCGTGGTTATCACTACCGAATCCACTGTTACAGTCCACTAGGGGATAGGGCGCCAGATGCAGCGCTGGGCCGCGTGGATGCTGGCCATCGGGCTCATGCTCGGCCCGGTGTACTTCATTTTGATCCAGTACATCCTCGGCGAAGCCGGCCCGAGTTTCGTGCTCACCGAGCGCGGACAGCGCTGGACGTTGCCCGACGGCGCGATTCTGCACTTCGCGCGCGGTGCGGCGTACCGCCCCGTGGAAGTGCAACTCGCGCCTGAGATGAATCCGATTGGCTTGCAGCTCGTGTTCGAGGCGGCATCGGGCGCGCGCCAGGGCGAAGGCGCGGACGACTATCAGGCGACGCTGCTGCAAGCAGATCAGGCGATCCTGCAGAGGCCGGTGCAAGTCCTGCTGCAACCGGGTGAAAAGAAGACGATCAACGCAGGCACGCTCGACGTTTATTATCCGGGTGCGTACCTTTTCGTGCTGGAGGCGCCCGTCGCACCGCACGTGCCGCTGTCCCAGGTCACTCTGAACGTTCGTCAACATGTGCAGGCGCCGCTGATGCCGCTCGTGTGGCTCGGCGTGGCGATGATAGCCGCCGGGCTTGCGTTCTATCTCGAGCGTTGGCTGCGGTTCATGCGCTGAATAAGCCTGCAGCGCGTACGGTTGCCTCAGCGGGCGTTTGCTCGGATACTGCTGGCTTGATCCCGCGTCGGTTCGTCTGCCTGGCTTCCATGGCGAGGCGAGCGACACCGCAAATCCATCAGGAGGATGCCATGTATTTTCGCGGATTGATCTGCAGCGCTATCCTTTTGGCGGCCGCCAGCGTGGCGCGCGCCGAAGACCCCAAAGCCAACCACGAGCCCGAGTTCGGTGGCAACTGCGCGATGAGCGCGTCCATGGGCGTGAAGCGCCCCACCAGCTGCGCGGTGGTCTGGATCTCGCCGCAGGACAAGCTCTACTGCTTTTCCAGCGAACAGGCCAAGCAAGCATTCATGAAGGACCCGGACGCCAACGAGCGCAAAGCGCAGGCGTTCTATAAGGATCCTGATTTGTACGAGCGGTTGAAGAAGCAGCAGCCGGAGGGTTAGTCGGCGCAACCAACTAATGACCAAGCCCGTACCCGAAGTCTTTTTGCGCTACGTCGAGGGACTCAAAGCGCACGACCTAGAAAAGATCGCCGGCACAGTGTCGGAAGATCTGCAATTCATCTCCGCCACACGTACGCTCAACAAGTCCGAGTTCCTGAAGATGATCACGGCGTTGTACACCGGCTTTCCGGACTGGCACTACGATCACGATCCGATCGAGTGGCATGGCGATCAGCTTGCCGTGAAGTGGCGCCAGGGCGGAACGCACAACGGGGTGTTTGCGATGCCCGGAATGGCGCCCGTGCCACCCACCGGCCGCAAAGTGATCATTCCCGAGCATTACTTCCGTTATCGCGTGAGCGGCGACAAGATCACGGTGATCCACCCGGAAGTCGTGCCCGGCGGCGCGCCGCGCGGGATTCTGCAGCAGATCGGCGTGGAACTGCCGCCGCTTTGAAGGTCAGGTGAAGAAGTGAAGAAGTGAAAAGGTGAACAGGACAGTTCAGTGGTTGCGGAGTCACCGGTGGTGCTGACTTGCCTCAATTGATTTCCCAAATGGCCGAGAAGCGCCGTTGGCAATCCGCGCGAATGCCGGATTGGAAGTCTGTCCATCCACCACTACGCCGGCGCCACATGAGACATCCCGCCCTTACGTTCTTCATCGCGCTCGCGCTGGCTGCCTGCGGTTCCTCCAAGATGACTCGCGAGGACATGGAGTCGTGGGACGGAAAGTCCTTCCGCCAGCTGGTCGAGGCCTGGGGTGTTCCCGATCGGCAGCAGACCTTCGAAGGCAAGCGCTATTACTTCTGGACCTTTAGCGGCACACAGGGCAGCGTGAGCGTTCCGGACGTGGAAGGCTCGTCGCCGGCACTTGGCAAGGGCACCGGCTATCACACCGAGTCGACGCGCGCGTTCTGCGACAGGACTGCGCAGGTGAACGATTCGGGCGTGGTGGAGCACGTCACCTGGGACGGCAATTCCTGCCAGCGCTACAGGCACAGAGACTGACGCCTGCCCGCTGAGCTGCGTCGCATCCTGTCAATGTACGCAACCTGTCGGTGTGTATGAGGTAGGCTTGGAGTCCGGCTATCGGTGCAAAAGGATGCTTAGACGCAAGATAATTAGTTTCTGCTGTTGCATGCTGGTGTCGCTCCCAAGTCTCGCCTGGGATAACTTCGGCCATCGGCTAGCAGCGAAGCTCGCATACTCGAGACTGGAACCTGCGGTCAGAACGAATGTTGATGCGCTACTCGGCGGCGGAGAGGAAGCATTCGTAGATGCCAGCATTTGGGCAGACCGCATCAAATCCCAACGTCCAGAAACCCGACCGTGGCACTATGTGAATATACCTCTGGACGCCGAAGCATTCGACGAAAAACGAGACTGCCCGAAACGGGACTGTATCGTTGCGAGGCTGGAAGACTTCATCAGTGTGTTGAGCTCAGACGCCTCCGCAGATCAAAAGCGCGAAGCATTACGCTTCGTTATTCACTTGGTTGCGGATATCCACCAGCCGCTACACTGCGCGAATAACAGCGATCGAGGCGGCAAAGACGTTGCGCTCGTATGGGATAAGAGAAAGACGAATCTCCATGAGGTCTGGAACCACTACGTATTGACCAATACGCTGAATGAAGTCATGGATACAAAAGCCCTAGGTGCTGTTGTTGATTGGTGCAACGAATCTCACGCTATCGCACGTCAAATCGCATATGAGGGACTACCAGAACCCGGGGAGCCCGTTTCTGAAGATTACATGTCCAAGGCGAGGATTGCAGCCACCGATCAGCTTGCTAAGGCAGCAGCGAGACTGGCGTTCATTCTCAACTGCACTAGATCGTATTCGACCAAACAGACAGGCGAATGACCGTGTTCGACCCGTTTGCTGCCTGTCGTGTTCTAAGAAGCAGACCTTCGCGGATTTCCACAAGCGGCAGTCGTCGCACCTGCATTGTGGCAGCTTGATTGATTTGCTCAGATTAGCTGCACAGCAGAAACCTCACATATCCGCTGTCAGGCATCCGTAAGAGAT
>JBGQKF010000172.1:0-8466 GCA_041499435.1 Gammaproteobacteria bacterium | reverse complement strand
GTCGGGCGTGTGGCGCGCAATATACTCCTTCAACGCGTCGCTAAAGACCTGGCTTCTAGACCGCTTTGTACGCCGAGCCAGCCGTTCCGCTGCTTCGAAGACGTCGTCTGGAATAGAGACCGCTGTTTTCATACCTTGAATATAACCACGAATCACGCGAGCATCAAGATCTCGGAAGCGAGAATGACCACAGCTTCACAGCATGAAGAACGGTGTTAGGCTGCATTTCCAACTGGACGGAGACAAAACGATGAGTAAGACACTCTATGAACGGCTCGGGGGCTATGACGCCATCTGTGCGGTAACCGATAATCTTCTGCCACGCCTGGCCGGCGATTCAAAGCTGGGCCGCTTCTGGCAACATCGAGGTGAGGACGGCGTAAAGCGCGAGCGGCAGCTTCTGATCGATTTCCTCTGCTCGAGTGCGGGCGGGCCGCTGTATTACACCGGCCGGGATATGAAGCTGTCACACAAAGGGATGAAGATCGACGCGGCCGATTGGTCGGCGTTCATCGGACACGTCAATGCCACTTTAGCGGCCTTCAAAGTGCCGCAGGCTGAATGCGAAGACGTGCTGGCATTTATACAGAGCACCAGGCCAGACATTGTAGAAGCGTAATGGCTCGCATCACCGTATGGGAGGTAGCCGATGATCATCTCGCATCCTGGGGTAGCCACCCGCCGGGATTTCTTGAAGCAGGCCTCTGCAATGGGTGCGGCTGCGCTGCTCACCGGCCATCGGCGACTTGCCGCGGCCGAGCCGCTGACTGAGGTAACGAAAATCCGCCTCGCACGCTCACCGTCGATGTGCCTGGCTCCGTCTTATCTCGCCGAAGAGCTGCTCAGGCTGGAGGGCTTCTCGCAGATCGAGTACGTCAACTGGATGAGCTCGTCGGGCGCGACGGTGCTGGCCACGCGCCAGGCGGACATCTCGATGGTGCCGGTGCAGGAAACAATTCCGGATATCGATGCGGGACGCAGCATGCTTCTGCTCGCCGGCGTGCATTCAGGTTGCTATGAGCTCTTTGGTACAGGACGCATGCGCGCGGTGCACGACTTGAAAGGGAAGACCGTTGCTGTCAGCGCGATGGGCGGGGTCGATCATGTGTTCATCGCCAGCATTCTGGGATACGTAGGCATGAATCCGGAGAAGGATGTGAAGTGGATCACAACCGGCACGATTCCAGATTCGATGCGCTTATTCGAAGAAGGCAAGGTGGATGCATTTCTCGGGTTCCCACCTCAGCCGCAGCAGATGCGCGCCCGCAAGATAGGTCACGTCATCCTGGACACGGGTGCGGACCGACCGTGGTCTCAGTATTTCTGCTGCATGATCGCCGGCAATAGCGACTTCGTACGCCAGTATCCTGTTGCCACCAAGCGCGCCGTTCGTGCCATTCTCAAGGCTTCTGACATTTGCGCTCAGGACCCGGCGCGTGCGGCGAGATATCTGGTCGACAAAGGTTACGCGGCGCGCTACGAGACGGCGCTGGAAGTCCTGAAGAGCCTTCCCTACGACCTCTGGCGGCAGACGGAACCTGAGGACACGGTGCGCTTCCACGCATTGCGGCTGCGCGAGTTGGGGATGATCAAGTCGAGTCCGCAGAAGATCATCGCCGAAGGCACAGACTGGCGGTTTTTAAATGAGCTGAAGAAGGAGTTAAAAGCATGACGGATGCCGTATCTTTGGATCCCACGACCGGCTCGCCGCGACCACGCCGTGAATTCGTAAAGAGCGTCGTGGCTCTCGCGGGCTCTGCGGGATTGCTTAGCCTGCCCTGCGCGTCTGCTCGTGCGGAGCCGCCGCCCGAGACCACCAGAATCAGGCTCGTGCAGATCCCCAGCATCTGTCAGGCTCCTCAGTATGTGGCCGAACAGCTTTTGCGGGCTGAGGGGTTCACCGACGTGCAGTACCTCAAGAAGCCCGGCGCGACCAAGGCAATCGAGGCGGCGCTTGCGTCCGGCGAGGCGGACATCAACATGCATTTTGCCGGGCCGCTGATCATGCGCCTGGATGCCGGGGACCCGGTTGTCATTCTCGCCGGCGGTCACGTCGGCTGCTTCGAGCTGTTCGCGACCGAGCGCGTGCGTGCGATTCGCGACCTGAAGGGCAAGACCATCGCAATCCTGGAGTTCGGTTCGAGCCAACATGTCTTTCTCTCCAGCATGCTGGCGTACGTCGGTCTCGATCCGAACAAGGACGTCAACTTCGAGCTTCATCCCTCGGCCGAATCCATGCAGCTGCTGGCAGACGGCAAAGTGGACGCCTTCCTCGGCTTTCCTCCGGAACCTCAGGAGCTGCGGGCTAGAAAGATCGGCCATCTCGTGGTGAACAGCAGCGTAGACCAGCCCTGGTCACACTACTTCTGCTGCATGGTGGCGGGAAACAGGGACTTCGTCCAGAAACACCCGATCGCGACCAAGCGCGCGCTGCGAGCTATCCTGAAGGCGGCCGACATCTGCGCTGCGGAGCCGGCCAGGTCTGCCAAGCTGCTGGTGGACGGCGACTACACCAAGCGGTATGACTACGCTCTGCAGGCGGTCAAGGACATTCCATATAACAAGTGGCGTGAGTACGACCCCGACGACACGGTGCGCTTTTACGCCCTGCGCCTGCGTGAGGTGGGAATGATCAAATCGGACCCGAACAAGCTTATCGCGCAGGGAACCGACTGGCGGTTCTTGAACGAATTGAAGAAAGAGCTTAAAGCGTAGGGAGGCCGATATGACGAGCTGCTGGCCCGAGAGGAAATTTAGCTGCGCCGTGGACTTTGCGAGCGCGCCATCGCTGCGGCGGAGAACGCTCCTCAAAAGCGTCGCTGCTCTGGCGGGATCGGTGGGCTTGTTACGCTTCGATGTGAAGCCGGCTGCGGCCGAACCGCCACTGGAAACTACTCGCATCCGCCTCGTGAGAGGTCCTGGGCTGTGCACTGCTCCTCAATATATCGCAGAGGAACTGTTGCGTCTCGACGGATTTACGGACGTCGAGTATGTCCCCGAGAAGGCTGAGGTCGGCACGTCCAAGCTGGTCGCGATCGGTGAGGCGGACATGAATATGTCGTTTGCCGCGCCTTTGATGATCCGCGTCGAGGCTGGAGAGCCGATCGTCATGCTCGGGGGCGTGCACGTCGGCTGTTACGAGCTTTTCGGAACGAACAAGGTGCGGGCGATCCGCGACCTCAAAGGTAAGCGCGTCGCGGTTCCCGGGCTCGGGTCGTCTCATCACTTGTATTTGAGTAGCATGATTTCGTACGTCGGCCTCGATCCGCGGCGCGATATCGAATGGGTCACCGCTACGACCGCCGAAGCGATGCAACTGCTGGCCGACGGTCGGGTCGATGCGTATCTGGCTTTCGCGCCCGATCCACAGGAGATGCGCGCCAAGCATATCGGCCACGTGGTCGTGAACAGCACTCTCGATAAGCCCTGGTCTCAATACTTCTGCTGCATGGTTGCCGGCAATCGCGAGTTCGTCAAAAACCATCCCGTTGCGACCAAGCGCGCGATGCGAGCGATATTGAAGGCGGCGGATCTGTGCGCGGGAGAGCCGCAACGAGTCGCGCGATTCCTGGTCGACCGCAACTATGTGAAGAGCTACGATCTTGCACTGCAGACAATGCAGGAGATCTCTTATCGCAGGTGGCGCGATTACAACCCCGAGGACACCGTCCGCTTCTACTCCTTGCGGCTGCAGGAGGCGGGCATGATCAAGTCGACGCCCCAGAAAATCATCGCGCAGGGCACGGATTGGCGGTTTTTGAATGAGCTGAAGCGGGAGCTCAAGGCGTGAGGGGCGCCAGCTTGGCCAACCAACGTCGAGTCGAAACCGTGAACGGTCAGAGGCACGGAGTTTGGATCGGCTCAAGGGTTGGATCGGGATCGCGCCCGGCTCGAAGGTGCGCTCGGGTGGCCAATGAGCTTTCGCAATGCAGCGCGCCGCTGCGTAACTTGGCGTCTCAGCTGCGGCCATCGCAGTTGCTGGAACTGGCTGGACGGAATCGCGTTGGCCGGGACTGCTCTCAAAACATCTATCCGGTACTCGATGTAGCACCGTTTGCCGGGCTCCGACAGTGCAAGGTCTCCCAGCCGCTCCACCAATTTCAACGTTTTGCGCAGGCCCGATGCATCCTGGGCAAGGACATGCGCGATATGCAGACGCATCACCTGCACCGCGAGGCGTGCCTGAGCGATGCCAAAGCGGTCGCGCTTTCCGGGCAGCAGCACGAGGTTCTTGATTCGGCTCTCGAGGCAATACAGGGGGTGCATCACGCGGAGGATCAACTTGCCATGCGGATCCTTCAGATCGACCGCGTTACGCTGCACATCGCTTTCGCTGACGCCCGCCATGGAGTGCAGGAAGTCGACTTCGAGTGTTCGACCCATTACGTTGCGCGCGATTACGCGGCCGCTGCTCGGTGTGTGATCATCGAGAGTGGGTACATAGAGCTTGGCGCCCGGAACCGCCTCGGCGAAGGCCTTGGCATGCGCCGAAGTGCCAAGGAAGTCTACGTCGAGCGTGACATACGGGAGCAGGTCGACCGGCACTCGCGCGCGATAGTAGGTGGCCCAGAATGCAAGCGCCTGACCGCCGACAAGCACGACCTCGGAAGACAAGCTTCCGAATTTGCTGAGCAGGTCCCACACTTCTTCGACCGTATAGCCAGTAGCGGCTTTGGCGCTGGCCCGACTCATGTCAGCTCTTCAGAGCTGAGCTCCGGCTCTTTGAAACGAACCGAGTCACGCGGCAGGTTGAAGGCTACGGCGCTTCGTGCCAGCGGCGCCGAACGTGCGGCGCGTTTGCGAAAGCGGCGCTGCCGAGCTCGCTTCAAAGTTTGCGCTTTGCCTTGGGGGACCACCACCACGTCTATTGCACCGACCGTCGCGCGCAGCGAGGGCCCACGCGTCCCGGCAGCGATCCGGGCAGATGCGGGTATGATCCAGTCGCGGCCGATCTTCACTGCTCCCTCGATGCGGCCCGAAGCCGCCAGCGCGCGCGCCCGGCGAGCCGTCACGCCGAGACGAGTTGCGGCCTCACTGCTGGTTAGATGGATTTTTGTCGATCGCATGCCGCAAGTATACCGCTTGCGGAATAGTTTCGATACACAGGCGCTCCCCCAAAAGCGCAATTGACGGGTGACGTCGCAGATGAAGCCATTCGTCAGCAGGACTTGGCAGCATGGACAGCAGGGCGGCTTGGCTGCGAATGAACAGCGCGTCGGCCAGGCAGGTTATGTCGGATGTTCCTATTCTGGGAACGTTCCAGCGTTGAAACTGCGCGCGCTACTCAGATACACCTGCGCTGCATTCGTTGCCCTGTTAACAGTCGCACCGCTAAGCGCCCACGCCCACAAGCCCAAAGACGACGCGCGCCTCTCGAAAATCGGGCCTGCCCCCGACATTGCGCTTACCGATCAAAACGGTCAGCCCTTCTCGCTCGCGGCGCAGCGCGGCAAAGTGGCGGTCGTCACCTTCATTTATGCCAGTTGCGCGGATACCTGTCCGCTTTTGACTGCGAAGATGGTCGGCATGCAGAACAAGCTGGGCAAAGATTTCGGTTCGCGCGTGCACTTCGTTTCGGTCACGGTCGATCCCGAGCGTGACACACCTCAGGTGCTGCGCAAGTATGGCGAAGCGCACAGCGCCAACTTCGCGGGCTGGTCCTTCGTGACCGGCTCGCCTGCGGAAATTCAGGATGTCACCCGCCGCTATGGTATCTTCGTCAAGAAGCAGGAAAAGGGCGACGTCGATCATACGTTTCTGACGTCGATTATCGACCAGACCGGGACGCTGCGCGTGCAATATCTGGGCATGCGGTTCGATTCGAACGAGTTCGTGCGCGACGTGCGCTCGGTGCTGCGGGAGCGGCCAGGCCAATGAACGAGGGCGGGCAATCGGCTCCGGTCGTCGCACACAATGGAGCGTCCAGGCGCGCCGCATTGCTCCGGTGGCCTGCCCGTCTGATCTCACCCTTCCTGCGGGCCGCAGGACTACTGCCGCGCCTCGTTGCACGTGTTCCCGCCACGATCCACGTCAAGCTGCTCTCCGCGTTTCTGATCATCGTGGTGCTGCTGATCGTGGTCGGAGCGGTCGGTCTGGAAACGCTCAGCGCGGTGAACAAACGTACCGAAGAGCTGGTGCTGCTCCATCGCAAGATCGGCGCCTATCGACAGCTCCAGCACGACACGACCGGGCAGCTCTACAGCGTATCGTCGTCGCTGCTCGCCCCCGATGAGCGCTCGCTTGATGCGACCTTGCGCCAGCTCAATCAGTTCGGCTATGACCTGGACCGTCTCGAGTTCGTCGCCAAGGACGAAGTCGAGCTGCTGGGGCGCGTGCGCGAGGACTACGAGAAGTTCATTCAGGTCGTGACGCGCGTGATCGAGCTGATTCGCGCGGGCAAGGTCAAGGAGGGACGCGAGATCCAGCAGACCGAAGCCGGACCGCTGGCCGACCGCCTGGAGCGGCTGACCAACGAGCTGGTGAACAAGGCTGAGGCGGACATGGTCGGGCGCGTGGAAGCGACCGAAGAGGCCTATCTCAAGTCCACGCGGCTGGTGATCGAGTTCGCAGTGGGCAGCATTCTGCTCGCGTTGTTACTCGGCTTTTCGATCTCGCTGTCCATCATCGAGCCGATCAAGCAGATGGACGAACGCTCGCGTCAGATCGGGGCCGGAGATTTCTCGCATCGGGTCGAGGTCCCGAACCAGGACGAGCTCGGCACGCTGGCAGCGAATCTCAATCGCATGAGCCAGGAGCTCGGGCGCCTGTATCAGCAGCTGGAGGCGGCCAACCGCCACAAGTCCGAGTTCCTTGCCAACATGTCGCACGAGCTGCGCACGCCGCTCAATGCGATCATCGGATTCTCCGAAGTGCTCGATGAGCACATGTTCGGCGAGCTCAATGCCAAGCAGGACGAGTACGTGCGCGATATCCATTCCTCGGGCCTGCATCTGCTCTCGCTGATCAACGATATTCTGGATCTCGCGAAGGTCGAGGCCGGACGCATGGAGCTTTCGCTGAGCACGTTCAATGTGCCGGCGGCCTTGGAAAATGCGATGACGCTGGTGCGCGAACGCGGTGCGCGACATGGCGTTGCACTGAACATGCATGTGGACGAGGCGCTCAACTCGATCACCGCCGATGAGCGCAAGTTCAAGCAGATCCTGCTCAACCTGCTGTCCAATGCGGTGAAGTTCACACCGGCCGGCGGGAAAGTGGAGTTGCGCGGCAAGCAGCTTGCAGACTGCGTGGAAGTATCAGTGACGGACACCGGTATCGGGATCTCGGCGGCAGATCAGGCGCTGATCTTCGAGGAGTTCCGCCAGGTCGGCGGCGACTATGCCGGCAAGCCCGAAGGCACGGGCCTGGGGCTCACGCTCGCGCGCAAGTTCGTGGAGATGCACGGAGGCAGGATCTGGGTGGAGAGCGAGCTCGGCAAGGGCTCGACGTTCAGCTTCACGGTGCCGATGAGCGTCGGTCCAGGGGCGCAGCGCCAACTCTCGCTCGATGGCATCGCGCCCCGGGCGTGAGCTGCTGAATCGGGCATTGCTCCCTCGCCCCTTGCGGGGCATGCGCGTTAACCTAACCATTCCTCCCCCTTCAAGGGGGAGGTGAGGAGGGGGATGGGGGAACTGAGTGTGGACGTGAATCACACCCCATCCCCACCCCGGCCCTCCCCTTGAAGGGGAGGGAGTGTGCGTATGCCGCTAAGTTAGCGCCTATACCTTTGCGGGGAGACGGGGCGGCACGGCTTGATCGAGCGCCGAGCGCTCGAGAGCCTACTTCGCGGCGATCACGGGCGTGCCGGCGGCGAACAGCGTACGCCATGCCTGATACGCCTCAGGTTCATCCAGGGTCAGCATCAGCCGTACATCGAGCGTCGGTTCTTCGCTCTGAAAGGCAGATCGGCCGTACGCGTTCCACAGCTGCACCACGTTTCCGCGCTCGCCCCCTAACAGATTGCCCAGCATTGCGGCGCGCAGAGCATAGCGCATGCGATTGGACGGCTTGAATGCTTTCGCATCGTAGAGAATTTTCTCCGATGCGGCGACCATGCCGGCCGCGTTGCGGTTGCTCACTGCGCGCACCAGCGCGAGCCATTGCTTCTGGTTCGGCGAGCGGCGCGCGAAGCATTTTGCGTCCGTGATGTGTGCCCAGACGGGCTCCAGCTCGGCCGGCGTCGATTCCGGGACGATGAGCGCAGCGAGCTCGGCCAGACCGTCGATCCACATCTCTTCCTTGGCTGCGCTGTCGCACGCTTCGACGAACAGGTGCGGCAACAGCATCGAGGCCGTAGCAAGCTCCGGAGCGTCGCCGAAGCGCCGCTCGATGATCGCGGTGCGCAGCTTGCGTGCGCCGGCATCGGCCTGCGGTCTTTGCAATGAGACCGTGCTGGTGAGCGAGCCATGATTGACATGAGCTGGCGTAATCATCTCGAGCAGTGGCATCCAGTTCATCGTCAGGAAG
>JBGQKF010000171.1:0-8468 GCA_041499435.1 Gammaproteobacteria bacterium | reverse complement strand
GCGCGCGCCACGCTCCAGTGCTGAGGCGTCCCGTAATAATCGGACACCAATCCGAGCACCGCCGCCTCGATGGTCGAGCGCGCACTGCCATCAGCGCTGACGCCATCGGCCAGCGCGATCATGACCTCGCCGCGCCCGGACTCAGTTTGCTCGGGAAACATGAGCGCGTAGAAGTCTTCGTTGGCCTTGCCGGAAGCGGGCCGGCTGAACCCGCCCCAGCCCATGCGCAGCGCAGCGCTGGCAGGTGCCCGAGCGGGCAGTGCGAACGTCTGCGGCCCGAAACGATCGGAGCCGGCCCATCTCGCGCGCGCTGAAGAGGGTGTGCCGGGCACGAAGACTATCCGTATTGAAACGTAGAGATGCAGGTACTGGCAACGTACGTGCCAACCGCGCACAGACCCCTCTGCGGGCGCGCTGCTGTCTGCGTTGCGACATTGCCGCACTGAATAAGTGCCGGCGCCATCAAGCATGCCCTGCCCCGGTGCTGCAAAGATCACTGAGTGCAGCTCAGCTGGACAGTGGTTTCCCGATTCGCATGGGTTTCCTTGATCGGCGTCAAAGATCACGGGCGCCGTAAGCGTAGCCTTCATCTTCAGGCGTCAAGGTGTACTTCCAATGAACACTGCAACCAACACCATTCTCTCCGAGCATCGCGCTATCGGTGCGGTGATCCATGGCCTGCAATATCTAGTGCAGGAGATGCGCGACAAGCGGGCGGCCCCGCGCTTCGACGTGTTGAAGGCGATGATTTACTACATCGATACCTTCCCGGAGCGGCTGCATCACCCCAAGGAAGATCGCTATCTGTTCCGCAAGCTGCGCGAACGCACGCATGCTGCCGATGAGGCGCTGGATCGCCTGGAGGCGCAGCATCGCCAGGGCGCGCAGATGATCCGCGAGCTCGAGCAGTCCATGCTGCGTTACGAGCAGGGCGGCGCGGCGCATCTCGAGGGATTCGCGCTGCGCGTACAGGAGTATGCCGACTTCCACTGGGAACACATGCGAATGGAAGAAGACGTGATCCTGCCGCTCGCGGAAAAGACCCTGCAGGAATCCGACTGGGCCGAGATCGACGAGGCTTTCGCCGGCAACGTCGACCCGCTGATCGGCGAGCAGCTCCAGCGCAACTACGAGAATTTATTTACGCGCATCGTCGCCATTGCCCCGCCGCCGATCGGGGTGGGACCCGCCAATCCATGATTGCGCACAGGCGGACGCGGCGAGGGCCCGGGTCAAGTCGCGGCGCGATGGGCGATCTGTGCCTTCGCCGAGCGCGAAGGCCGGCCGGTACTCAGGCTTCCAGTTTCCACTGCAGCGATCGCCTTCGCCTGATTCATGTCGTCGGTATAAGCTCCGGCATACAGGCAGCAGGCGAGCTGATTCACGAGCGGGTGAGGAATGGGCACCTCACCACTCATGGCCCGCTCGATCCATCCCGCGGTCGCATGCGCATCGATGCTGGAGGGCAGTCCGGCCACCGTCTTCACCGAACCCACTTCCGCTTCGAACAGCGTCTCGCGCCGCCCTTGCTCGAACCAGTCGATCTGCGGACGCTGTTGCGGATCGGCGAATGGTTCACCCTCGCAACTGCGCAGCAGAAGGGCAGGCTGTGCAGTTTGCATCAGCAGATTGGCAAGCTGGCTCACACGCTCCTCGCTCCCTGCTCCGATCAGGGCCACGCCATGCCCGGCAAACGGCTCCAGCAGCTTAATCGCGAGTTGCGCCGGGTTAGGGATGCCCAGACGCGTGCGCAATGCGAGCAGATTGGCGAGCCCCGGCGAGAGCAGAGCAAGTGGGACGAACGCCAGGAGATGCTGCTCGAGCGCCTGTTCCGCTTGCGCCAGCGTGGCGCAGGGCAGCACGCCCAGCTCGCGCAGAATATATGCACAAGCCACTCCACCGCTGCTCTCCAGGGTACCGTGTACCAATACCGGAATCTCCAGCCGCCGCAGCAGGAGCGCCAGCAACGGCAGCAGATTGTGGCGCGTGCGCGCCCCACCGTACGCGGGAATTACGATGGGCCGCGCTCCCGACCGCGGCGTGGGCAACGAAAAAGAGCGCACCGATGTGGCTCGATGCAGGCCCATCAGGGCCCCTGGCGACAAGTGCTGTCCGGAAAGCGTCGTCAGCAAAGCCCCGAGCTCGAGATCCGGGATACCACCGTCAAGGGCAGCGGAAAAGAGACGCTCGGATTGCTCCTCGGTCAAGGGAGTGTCGGCGGGGGCGGCCTCGGCAAGCTGGCGAATCAGGTGTGCAAAGTTCAAGGGTCGCAACTCCAGTTGGGCCTGACGGGTCGAAAATCCTCTGCAACCGTTGTGCCACTATTTTTTTTACATATAGACAATCAGTTGCAAGAACATACCGACGGATTGCAGCCTGTTTCGCCTGATCCTGGTGCACGTCCCGTATTGCAGGCTTCGGTTTGGTGCGGAAGACCGGTCTAAACCACTAGGCGATCTCGCTGCCGCGCGGTAAGATGAGTGTCTACTTTGCTCGGAACGCCGAATAAGCCTTATTGTCAGATTGGCCCGACGCAGAACAGCCTCGGGGGGCATATGCGTATGAACTGGTCACTCTACGTTGCTTCTTCAGTCGCGCTCATCCTCTTGCACCAGGGTGCTTACGCGCAGGTGAGCGTCAGCAAGCGCCCGATCTCACGCGAGACCCGTTTCGACACACTGCGCCCGGAGAGCGGGTTCGCCGATTGGCGGCGGCTTTCGCTCGAAGGCGGATCGCGGCCCGGCGAGACCGGCATCGGCTACGCGCAGCTCACACCGGGCGATCCGTTAGGCGCCAACACCCCGGAGGCAACCAGCGGCGTGTGGCTTCCGCTGTCGCAGAGTCTGTCCTCGCTCGTGGAGACCAGCGTCGCGCCCGGTGCGTTCGGCGGCGCTGATCGCTCGATTCTGGGCCAGGTGGCGCACCAGTTCGGCGGCGGATGGAACATGCAGGCCGGCTTGCGCCACAGCGAGCTCGGCGTGGCGGCCCCCGACTCGGCGCTCAATTCGGGGGCGCTGGGAGTGAGCTCGTTGCCCCCACCTCCACGCGGACTGGGTGCGGCGGGCGCGGATCTTGGCATGGTCACGGTGGAACGTTTCTGGAACAGCTACCGCGGCGCTTATACCGTTGCCTCCGCACGCGCCGAAGGCGGGGCAAGTGCGACCAGCCATAAGTTCCAGCTCGACTACTTCTACGATCCGCGCAGCTCGGTGGGTCTGTCGTACACCATCGGCCGCTCGTTCGATAGCCCGCTGGGGATCAACGGCATGGTGCCGGTTGAAACCAATAACGTCGGCGTCGTTGGCGAGCACTGGATCAGCCGCGGATGGGCCATCAACTACAACGCTTTGATCGAAGACCGCGGGATCGAGGGCCTGAAACCTGAGATTCGTCTGGGACTACGTTTGCGCTTCTAGAGCGCCTCTCGACTGGGCGGCGGCCTTTGCAGCCGCCCGCTCTCTTATCCTGCTGCGCCTTCCGGGCAAGCGGACAATGCGCCGGCTGCAAACTACCAGCCACGAATCCCCTCACTGCCCTATACTGACCGCTCACTGGTTCAGCGCAGCACCGCGTTTGCTCTGCCCCGCCCGTGCCTGAGCCTGCCAGGCCGCTTGAGCCACAGCGCATGAAGCCGGAACAACCGATCTTGCTGTCTACGCAAGACCCTCAGCCGACCGAGTTCCGCGGCGAGCAGGAGGTCGCCTATTCGGCCGATCCGTTCGGCAACTGGATCTATCTCGACTCCTCCTGGCTCGAGCTGACCGGACACACCGCGCAGGAATCGCTGTCGCGACCAATGGCCGACTTCGTGCACCCGGAGGATCGTGCACGGCACCTGGAAGCATTCCAATCGCTTCTGCGCGGCGAGATCTATTCGTCGCGCCATCCCGCGCGCTTGCTGCGCAGCGACGGCCTGCCCTGCTGGGTCGAGATCTTCGCCTACCCGACCCTCGATGCGCGCGGCAACATCGATGGCATCACCGGCACCATCTTCGATGTCACCGATCGGCGCAAAGGCATGCGCGCGCTGCGCGAGAGCGAAGCGCGTCTGCGCGCAATCAGCGAAGCCTCCCCGCTCGGCCTGTTCGTCGTGGACGCACGCGGCGCATGCATTTTCGCCAACGCAAATTTCCACAAGCTCGCCGGGCGCACGCCCGATCAGGTGCTCGGCACCGGGTGGCGCAGCACGCTGCATCCCGAGGATCGCGCGCGCTTTCTCGACGAGTGGCACAACGCGTCGCGCGCGCACGCATCGTTCGAGTCGCAATACCGCTACCGCCACAGCGACGGCACCGTCATCTGGAGCCGTGCGCACGCCGCGCCGATTGTGGATGCCGGCAATCTGTTGGGCTACGTGCACGTGGTCGAAGACGTCACCACCGAGCGCCTCGCGGAAGAAACCCTGCGCCGCAGCCGCGAGCGCCTGGAGCTCGCGCTGGAAGGCTCGGGCAGCGTGCTGCTCGACTGGGATCTGCCCACCGGATCGATCTATGTGAGCGAGCAGTGGGGACGCATTCTCGGCGGCTCACCGGCGCAGGCGGTGATCACCCTCGACGAGCTGCGCGGGCTGGTTCATGCCGACGACCTCTACGCGCTCGATGCGGCGCTGGACGAAACGTTGTCCGGAGCGCGACCGTTTCTGCGCATCGAATACCGCATCGGCACGGCAACGGGCGACTGGAAGTGGATCGAGACGCACGCGCGCGTGGTCGAGCGCAGCCCCAAGGGCAAGGCGCTGCGCCTGACCGGAACCAGCTTCGATGTAACGGAGCGCAAGGACGTCGAGCGACGCCAGGCCGAGTTCGTGAGCACGGTCAGCCACGAGCTGCGCACCCCGCTCACTTCGATCCTCGGTGCGCTCGACGTGGTGATGGACGAGCATGCCGTCGACATGGTCCCGGAGTCGCGCAAGTTCTTCGACATCGCCTATCGCAACGCCGCGCGCCTGTCGGGGCTGGTGGACAGCATTCTCGATCTGGAGCGGGTGGAAAAAGGCTTGCACGATTTCAGCTATGGCGCCGTTCTGGTCAACGAGTTTCTCGCGCGTGCGGTGGAGTTGAACAGCGCTTACACGATGCGCCTTTCGGTCGGCCTCACGCTGGATGAGTGCCCTGCCGACATCTACTTGTGGGCCGACGCCGACCGCCTGATGCAGGTGGTCACCAATCTCATCTCCAATGCGGCCAAATTTTCTCCGCACGGGGAAACGGTTCGAGTGAGCGCGGAAGCTACCGACCTGGAGGTGCGCATCCTGGTGAAAGATCGCGGTCCCGGCGTGCCGCCCGAGTTTCGCAGCCGCATCTTCCAGCGCTTCGCGCAGGCCGACAGCCTGGATCGGCGTCAGCGCACGGGAAGCGGGCTCGGACTGTCGATTTCGAAAGCGCTCATGGAGCGCATGTCGGGCGACATCGCATTCGAATCGAAGCCGGGCGAAGGTACGGTGTTCTACCTTACGTTGTCGCGTGCGAATAGCACGGGGGTGTTGCAGCGGGCTGCTAAATCTTAAACCTCAGCACAGAATCCTAGACCTCAACACAGAGGCACAGAGGACACGGAGGGCCACAGAGAAAAGCAAATTACGAGACGGTGTGCTGGTACGCGTAAGAGCTTCACTAAGCGCCCGCCCGAACTTGATTGATGCAGCGCCCCTCATTCTCTTTCGATTTTCTCTGTGGTCCTCTGTGTCCTCTGTGCCTCTGTGTTAGGTTTAGGGTGTAGCGACCGCGGCGCCGAGCGCTGCGGCGCAGGCACTGACTTCAATCCCTCCAGGTATTGATCGACCAGCGCCTCGGCATCCTGGTCGAGCGCGAACGAGCGCGGGTCAAGCAGCCAGTTGTAGATCAACCCGTCCACATAGGCATGCAGTCCGACTGCCGCCCGCCGCACCTGCAGATGCCTGGGCAACTGGCCCTTGCGCATCGCATTGCGCAACGCGCGCTCGATCATACCGATGCCTTGCGAACGGCATTGCATGTGCCGCGCCACCAGCGGGTGCATCTCATCCACGTACTCGCATTTGTGCGCGAGGATCTCGAAGACGCGCCGACACTGCGTGTCGCGCACCGTCCGACGCAACACATACATTCACGCATGTATGTAAACTGCCCTGAATCGTTTCGACAGGCGCAATGCGGTTCGGCCGTCTGTCGCGGCCCGCCCACACGGACCGAGAAACAGCTGCGTACGGCGCGAGCGCTGTTGAATCGTTGACGTGACGCGCAGCTCAAAGCCATTGAAGCAGCGGCGTCCTCGTTCGATCTGTGACTGCCGCGCGAGACCAGCCGTACCCGCCCGCGAGGTCTGCTGCACAAGCTCGCCCGTGAGCGAGCCTGCGCCCGCACCGCAACCGACTGGAGTCCGCCCTATGGACCAGCTGTCAGCTTCTTCGCGCGCCGCACTGGCGGCCATTGCCATTTGCACCCTGCTCGGCGCTTGCGGCAAGCCTGCCGCACAACCCGCCGGCAGCATGCCGCCGCCGGAAGTCAATGCGGTTACCGTGCAGCCGCGCGATGTCCCCGTGACATTCGAATATGTCGGCCAGACTGCAGGCGTGCGCGAAGTCGAAGTGCGCCCGCGCGTAACCGGCATCCTCGAGCGCTGGAATTATCGCGAAGGTGCTGCGGTGCACGCCGGCGACAGCTTGTTCACCATCGACCAGGCGCCGTTCAAGGCGGCGGTAGCGCGGGCCGAAGCGCAGCTCGCGAGTGCCGAAGCGCGGCGCGCGCAAGCGCAGCGTACGGTCGAACGCCTGAAGCCCCTGTGGGAAGCCAGGGCCACTAGCCAGAAGAACTATGACGATGCGGTCTCTGCGGAGCAGATCGCACAGGCTGACGTCAAAGCGGCGAGCGCTCAGCTCACCGAAGCCCGGCTGGACCTCGGCTACACGCGCGTAGCCGCTCCGATCAGCGGTATCACCAGCCGCGCGCTGCAGTCGGAGGGCACGCTGGTCCAGGCGCAGCAGACATTGCTCACCACTATCTCGCAGGTCGACCCGATCCATGTCATCTTCGGCATCTCCGAGTCCGAGCACCTCAAGCTCTCCAAAGAGGCGGGCGAGGGCCGGCTGGTCCTGCCCAAGGACAATCGCTTCGACGTCACGGTGAAGCTCGCAGACGGCAGTGTCCACAACGCTACCGGCAAGCTCGATTTCAGCGACGTGCGCGTGAATTCCCAGACCGGCACCAGCGAGGCGCGCGCGGTGTTGCCCAATGCCGGGCAGAAGCTGCGTCCGGGGCAATTCGTGCGCGTCATATTGCAAGGCGCGATGTATCCGCATGCGATCGCGATTCCGCAGCGCGCGGTGCTGGAGGGACCGAAGGGCAAGCTCGTGATGACGGTCAATGCCCAGAACCTGGCCGAGCCCAGGCCGGTGGAGGTCGGCGACTGGTCGGGCGAGGACTGGATCATCGCCTCGGGGCTGCAGCCCGGCGATCGCGTCATCGTCGACGGCATCATGCGGATTCGTCCCGGCGCGCCGGTCACCGTCGCGGCAACGCCCACGGCGTCCGCAGCCACGCCCACGACCAAGACGGCGCCGGCGAAACCGGCTGCTGAGCCCGCGCAGCGAGCGTCCGAGCCGGCGACGAACAAGGACGCGCGATGATCTCCCGCTTTTTTATCGACCGGCCGATCTTCGCGGCGGTGCTGTCCGCCTTCATCGTGCTCGCCGGTCTCGCCGCCATGCGCTCGCTGCCGATCGCGCAGTATCCCGAGATCGCGCCACCCGTGGTTACCGTGCGTGCCGTCTACCCGGGCGCATCCGCTGAGGTGCTGGAGCAGACCGTCGCTGCACCCCTGGAGAATCAGATCAACGGCGTGGAGAACATGATCTTCATGAGCTCCAACTCCGGCTCCAATGGCGTGGTGGAAATTCAGGTCACCTTCGAGATCGGCTCGAACGCCGATCAGGCCGCGCTCAACGTCAACAACCGCGAGAAGCAGGCCGAAGCGCGCCTGCCCGAAGAAGTGCGGCGGCAGGGCATCACCGTAGAGAAAGGCTCGTCCGCGTTTCTGCTGGTGTATGCGTTCTATTCTCCGGACGGACGCTTCGATGACTTGTACACCAGCAACTACGTGACGCTCAATGTGCTGGACAACATGAAGCGCATACCCGGCACCACCAACGTGCAGATCTTCGGTGCCAAGGACTACGCGATGCGCGTGTGGGTGCGGCCCGATCGCATGACGCAGCTCAAGATGACTCCGGGCGATCTGATCCGGGCGATCGACGAGCAGAATGCCCAGTTCGCGGCCGGCAAGATCGGTCAGGCGCCCACTGGTGGACCACAGCAGCTGGTCTACACCATCACCACCAAAGGGCGTCTCGCCGATCCGAAGGAGTTCGAGCAGATCATCGTGCGCTCCAAGCCCGACGGCTCGGCGGTGCGCGTCAAAGACGTGGCGCGCGTGGAGCTCGCCTTCAAGGACTATGACTTCATCGGGCGCGTGAACGGCAAACAGGCCACCCT
>JBGQKF010000170.1:0-8655 GCA_041499435.1 Gammaproteobacteria bacterium | reverse complement strand
GCTCGGCGCCAGCGTCTGGCACCACGCGTAAAGTGCCCATATCTGCGCCGCCATGAAGGCCAGCACCAGAACAAGATCCAACGCGAAGGTGACCGGCCGCTGCATTTCCTGCCGCTCCTTCTTCGACGGAAACATGAGGTGCTGGAGCCAGTACTCGATCAAGTAGTAGGAGCCAAACCCCGAGACGGAGCGATAGTGATGTTCCAGCCAGCGGCGCAGCCGCGGCAGGCCGTCGTACTTCTCTTTGGAGAACGGAGCCCACGCATAATCCTTGCCGCGCAGATTCGTGTACGAATGATGCACGCGATTGTGCGCGAACTCCCAAGAGGCATACGGGGTACATGAGGGCAGAAGCGCAATGCGGCCAAGGACTTTGTTGAGACGAGCGTAGGGGGTGAGGCCGCCATGGCAGGCGTCGTGGCCGACGACGAAGAACGTGACGCTGAACACTGCGGTGAGGGTCGCGCAGGCGACCTGCAGCGGCCACCACGGCGCCAGCAGCGCGGCCGCCACCGTTGCGCAGTACAAAATCATCACGGCGAGGAAGACCGTCAGTCCGAGCGTCAGCGACCGCGCGCTGACTTCAGCTGGGATGTGGCTGCGGACTTCTGGGATCGTCGGACGCGCTGGACCGACACCTCGTGCGCGGTTCGCCTGGCCGTTGCGCACGGCAGGCTGGGTCTCGTACAGAGCCTCGTTTGAGTCAGTTTGGATGCGTCGATTGAGCACTGGCGGCCATAGGATTCAGGGCGCCAAGATGACAACCCGTTCCGGGTCGCGATTATCACGCACGCAGAACGGGCCGTCTGTGCGCTACCGCACATAAGTCAAGAGCGTGGCCTCGACACAATCGTTGAGCTGTGTGCGCTACCGGCGCTGCGAGCACACTAGCTGCTCGAACGCATCACGCGGCAGCGGCGGGCTGAATAGGTAGCCCTGGTAGGCGTCGCAGCCCAGGTTCTGCAGGAGCTCGAGCTGAGCCTGGGTTTCCACGCCTTCCGCGGTCACACCGATGTCCAGACTGCGCGCCATGGCGACGATCGCGCGGACGATGGCGGCATCGTCGGGATTGGACGTGATCTCCCGCACGAAGGACTGGTCGATCTTGATGTCGTGCAGCGGGAAGCGCTTGAGATAGGTCAAGCTCGAGTAGCCCGTGCCGAAATCGTCGATCGCGAGCCGTACTCCGAGCTGCACCAGCTTTGCGAGAACCTCGCTCACGTCCGAGGTTTGGTCAACGAGCATGCTCTCGGTGATTTCCAGCCCGAGCGAACTGGCGGGAAGCCGGCTGCGCGAGAGCGCGGTGGCGATGCTCTGAAACAGATCGCGCTCCATGAACTGCCGCGCAGAGACGTTGATCCTCAACAACAGCGGCCCCAACCCCTGGCGTTGCCACTGCGCCGCCTGAGTGCAGGCACACTCGAGCACCCAGTAGCCGATGTCTACGATGAGCCCGGTTTCTTCGGCTACCGGAATCAATTCCCGTGGACCCACCAACCCGCCCGGGCTGTTCCAGCGCAGCAGCGCCTCCATGCCCAGGATACGCCCGGTCTTCGCTTCCACGGTCGGCTGATAGTGCAGCACCAGCTCCTTCTGTTCCAGCGCCCGGTGCAGTCCCTCTTCGATGTAGAGGCGTTCGGCGGCATGAACCGACATCTCCGGCGTGTGGAACAGGTAGGCGTTGCGCCCCTCACGCTTGGCCCGGTACATGGCGAGGTCAGCATTGCGCACCAGATCATCCACGTCGGTGGCATCGCGCGGGTACACGGTAATGCCGATGCTGGTGCTGACGAAAATTTCCCGGCCGTCGATGCGGATCGGAGCGGCCAGCGTTTCGTGGACCTTCTGCGCCACCATAGCAAGCCGCGCGCTGTCCGTCGCGCCTTCGACGATCAGGGTGAACTCGTCTCCGCCCAGACGCGAGATGGTGTCGACCTCGCGCAGATGCTCCTTGAGCCGGGCGGCTACTTCCTGCAGCACTCGATCACCCGTGCCGTGCCCGAGCGTATCGTTGATCTGCTTGAAGCGGTCGAGATCGAAGAACATCAACCCCACCAGCCCACCACCGCGCCGCGCGCGCGCCATCGCCTGCAGCAGGCGGTCGCGGAACAGATTGCGATTGGGCAATCCGGTCAACACGTCGTACTGCGCGAGCTGCGCGAAGCGCTCCTCGGCTTCGCGTCGCTGGGTCTCTTTGTCGATAGTGTCCAGCGCGAAGGAGATGTTGTTGGCCATCTCGACCAGCAGCTCGATCAGCTGCGCGTCGAAATAGCCGGCTTCGGCTGCGGACAGGATCAAGCCGCCGACCACGCTAGTGTTGCGGGACAAGGGGATGATGGCCACCGCGTTCAGCTTGGTTGCGCCCAGCGCCTCCCGGAAGGGCAGCGTGCGCTCATCCTGCATGACATCGTTACAGATCACGTGCTGCCCGCTGCGCAGCGCGGTTCCGACCAGCCCCCGCCCCTCGGGCAGGTCGGGGTCTATCGACAGGCGCACGCGGTGCACGTAGTCGCGTTGCGGCCCGGCCGCGGCGACGGCATGCACCCAGCGGGTCTGCGGGTCGATCATGACGATTGCGACCAGACCGAACTCGCAGTGCTCGAATGCGATCCGGCAGACCTGCTCAAACAACGCCTGCGGATCGGTCAGGCGGGTGATGGCTTGATTGGTCTGGCTGAGCGCAGCATACAATTTGCTCAAGCGGAGGATCTTCTGGTGGGCCGCCTTACGCTCGCTGATGTCGCGCGCGATGGCCTGGACCGCCGGCCTGCCTTCGAACACGAAATAGCTCGAGGACACCTCCACGTCTCGCACTGACCCGTCCAGGCCTACGGACTTCATTTCACTGGTGCCCAGCGCACGCCGCTGCTCGATGATCAGCGCCACCCGCGAGCGGGCAAACTCCCGCTGATCGGGATGCACGAAGTCGTAGACCGACCGGCTATAGAGCTCTGCAGGCTGTGTCGCCCCGAGCAGGGAAGCAGTGGCGCTGTTGGCAAACACGATGCGGTCTTCGCAGTGGACCAGAATGGCGTTGGGCGACAGCTCCACCAGCTCGCGATAACGCTCTTCGGCCTGCTTGCGTTCCATGAACTGACCGATCTGCCGGCCGACCGAGCGCGCTGTATCGGTGAGCGCCAGGTCGGGCTGCCAGATGCGGCGCGCGAAGAACTCCATAGCCCCCAGCGTCCTGCTGCCGGCGGCGATGGGGAAGGCGAACGCGCCACTCAATCCGCTGCGCAGCGCCGCCGGACCGCATTTCAACTCCGGTTCGGCCGCGATGTCGAGGACCCAGTGCGGCTCGCCGGTGGCGAGCACCCGGCGAACCAGGCCACGCGGGTCCGGCACTAAGCGCTTTCCGGAGAGCCAGCCGATGAACTCACTGTCGCTGAGCCATGGTCGGAACCACCGCTCCGCGCAGCTGTAGTAGCCGTCGTTTTCGGCATACTCCCAGCGTCCTCCATAGTCCCAGCCCATGGTCTCGCACACCGCCCGAATGATTCCCGGAATGGCGTCGCCCATGCCAGTGGCATTGGAAAGGATGTGCGCGACGGCGTACTCGATCGCCTGGCGCTGCTGCGCCTGCTTGCGCTCGGTGATGTCTTTGCCCACCCCGCGATAACCACGGAAGCGGCCATGCACATCGAACACCGGCTCGCCACTGACACTCACCCAGCGGCACACATCATCGCTGCTCGGGCGCAGGTACTCGAACTCGTAGAATGGCTGATGGGCCGATAGCAATGCCTTGTGTGCCGCCCACTGCTCCTCGGTCACGCCGAAGGTGGCCACCTCCCAACGCGTCTTCCCGATGTAGCTCCGCGCACGCACGCCGGGATGCTCCACGAAGCCGCGCAGATTCGCAGTGAAGCGGAAATTCTCGTCCTGCTCCCAATACCAGTCGGAGGAAAAGCGCAGCAGGCCGCGAAAGAGGTTCTCGCCCTCGTGCTCGCCCGAACGAGGACGGCGCCGTTCACCGTTCCGGCGCTCGTCGCCCACCACCGGTGCAGGCGCCGCCGTGTCGGCCAGAGTCTGCGCCCCGGTGTCAGCCCTTTTCTGGATGACCTTGTCGTGCAAACGGAATCACTCTGGCTATTGGGGGAAATAATGAAGCCACTTACGCCCACGTCCTTCGAGGGTCCGCGGCGCTGCCCAGGGGGCACGCAAAATTTCGGCTGTTAGCAATGTACCTTGATGGCGCGAAAAGGCAAGCACAAAATGCTTCGGTCGCACTCAGGGCGAGACTCAGCGCGGCGACAATTTATGCAAGCCAACCAATGGCAGGCGCTTCGCCTCTGATTTCGGCCGGTCACACCATTCACGCGATGAAAGTCAGATGGCGCGAGCACTTCACCCATTCAGGACTGGACTCACGCATCAGTGCGCAGGCGTGGAGCAGACCCGCTCACCACGGCAACTTGCGCCCGGTATGCTTCCTCGCGATCTCCGCCGCTTCGCGCGCCTGCGGCCCAGAGCCGATCATCACGCCCTCCTCGATGCGGTTGGTTACATTCTCTGCAGTGACTTGCTCCAGGAAGTACAAGCCCGCGGCCTTGCACGCAGCGATGATGCGTGTGCGCGCTGCCTGCATCTCGGGTGGCCAGGGCTCGTCGTGCTGATCCGGATAGCCCATCGACATGCCCATGTCCCCCGGCCCCCATTCGGCGAACGCCAGTCCCGGCACTCGGGTCGTGCGGTCGGCATTGGCCAGCGCGCGGACATTCTCTATCTTGAGACCGAGCACCAGCTCCCCGCGCGGGTTGAGCGGCCAGGGATCAGCACGCATGAAATACTCGTCGACGGACAAGCCCCAGATCTGTACAGCGTGGTTCTGCCCGCCATGGCCTCTGCGTCCCGGCCCAAGCTCCAGGCCAACGCTGCTGGTGAACGCGTAGCGCGATATCTCGACGAATGCACGTACCGCGTCGACCGATTCCGCATGCACCAGGAGCAGGCCATGGACGCCGGTGGCGAGCACCTGCTTGATCATCCAAGCGTTCGCGCGCACTGCGTGCTCATCCGTGCCTTCCATGGGCAGCGTGACGATCACAGCGGGTGTGCGATGGCCGCTTCTGGTCGGACCGCCATCCACCAGGCCGCGCATGAACTGCATCAGCCCCCGGACATCGAACGCGCTGTGCTCCATGTCATAGGCGATGTAGTCAGCCCAGGTCTGCGCAGCCGCGCGGCCGCCCTTGTAGTCGCCGGCGGTGGCGGCCTCGGTGAATTCGAAATACACCGGCTGGCGCTGCTCGAGCAACTCGATGGCTTTGTTGATTCTCATGCCTTCTCCCAAACTGGCAACGGCAGAGCCGGCGGCATTTACCGATGGCCTCCGGCCGACAGCTCGCGCGCATAAACCTCCCAGGACCGCGCCGGATTGCGCGGGGGTACCACATGCCGCACATCGGGATTGATCAATGACATCGGCCACATGCCGGCGGCGATGCGCACCGCTTCTTCACCCAGTTGGGTCTGCGCCCGCTCCCAGGCGACCTCTGAATAGCTGGCGTAGTGATTGGTAAGCGATACGTTGTCCATCTTGAGCAGCGGATTGGCGGGGTCGACCGGCTCCTTTTCGAAGACATCGAGTCCGGCCCCGGCGAGCCGGTTCTGCTGCAGAGCCTCGATCAGGGCAGCTTCGTCCACGACACCGCCCCGCGCGCAGTTGATCAAGTAGGCGCCCGGCTTCATCACGGCGAACTGCGGGCGGCTGATGAGATGGCGCGTCTCGGCGTTCAGGTAGATATGCACGCTGATGTAATCCGAGCGCCGGCACAGGTCTTCCAGGGATGGCACCATCTCGACGCCGTGCTCCAACGCATCCCAGGAGGCAACGTACGGATCGTAGGCGATCACATGTAGACCGAACGCCTTGGCTTTGCGCGCAACCGCGCGTCCGATGTCCCCGAGACCCACAATGCCGAACACCTGCCCGAGTACGTGACCCATGGGCGCGAGGTTCGTGCGCGTCCACACGCCGCTCCTCACCAGCTTGTCGTGCAGCACGAACTTTCGCGACAGCACCAGGAAATGCATCATGGTGTGATTCGATACTTCCTCGGTGCCGAACGACGCGGTGTTGGCGAGAACGACGCCATTGCGCGTCGCGGCCTCGATATCGAGATGATCGAAGCCGTGGCCGAAGGACACCAGGCCCTTGCAGCGCCCGTGCAGTCCCATCTGCGCGAAGACAGCGTTGTCGAAGCCATGGCCCTGGAGCATTGCCACGTCCACGTCGCGCAGCGCCTGTGCGAGTTGAGCGGTATCGCGACCCTCGTAACGAACGACGGTTCCGCCAGCGTGCCGGATCGCCCGGCTCTGCAGATCGATGGCGGGCGGCTCGCCTTTTTCGTTGGTTGCAGGGCCGATGAAGAGGACTTTGAAGGGAGAGATCATGTCGGTTGCGCCAGTTGGTAGAGGAGAGGGTGAGACTAACACTCTACATCGGTCTTCGAGCTTGTGCTGGACCTGTGGCACAATCCTCCACTGCTGTCACTCAGAACCGCACGCGCGGTTTCAATGGGGGGAGAACAAGAATGACCACCGCCGCCGCACCCGTCATACTTGCGCCAGATGCCGTTGTTTACCGGCGCGTCGCGTGGCGGATCATCCCGTTTCTGTTCGTCGCCTACATCATCGCCTTTCTCGATCGGGTGAACGTAGGCTACGCCAAGCTGCAGATGGCGGCGGACCTCAAGTTCAGCGATGAGATGTACGGTTTGGGCGCGGGCATGTTCTTCATCGGCTACTTTTTCTTCGAAGTGCCGAGCAACCTCATCCTGGAGCGCGTCGGCGCGCGAGTCTGGATCGCGCGTATTCTGATTCTGTGGGGCATCTTCTCCGCGTCATTCATGTACGTGGAGCCGATCTCTCGGCTTCTGAACATCGAGACCGCCACCGGCTTTTATCTGCTGCGCTTCCTGCTGGGCATGGGCGAGGCGGGATTCTTTCCCGGTATTATTCTGTATCTCACGTACTGGTTCCCCTCGGAGTATCGCGTGCGCATGACGGCGACTTTCATGTCTGCCGTGCCGCTCACCGGCATTTTCGGGGGTCCGGTCTCCACCTGGATCATGAAACACCTTGCCGGCACCGGTGGACTGGCCGGCTGGCAGTGGCTGTTTCTGCTCGAGGGTATACCCGCTGTCATCTGGGGTCTGGCCACGCTGTTTTACCTCGACGATGGCCCGAAGACGGCACGCTGGCTGGGCCAGCGCGATCGCGAGCTCGTGCTGGAAAATCTCGCACGCGATCAGGCGGCCAAGGATGCGACGGCCGGACATCATGGTTTCATCGCCTCGCTCAGCGACTATCGCATCTGGGTGCTCTCGGTTATCTATTTCTGCTTCGCGCTCGGCGTCTACAGCGTGACGCTGTGGCTGCCGCAGTCGCTGAAGGATACGGGGATCAGCGACTTGGTGACGATCGGCTTTCTGTCTGCGATTCCGTATGCCGTTG
Organism: Gammaproteobacteria bacterium; assembly: GCA_041499435.1. Classification (GTDB taxonomy): domain Bacteria; phylum Pseudomonadota; class Gammaproteobacteria; order Burkholderiales; family SHXO01; genus SHXO01. Next base: position 1,194 of record JBGQKF010000170.1, on the reverse strand, counting down.
CTGGCGTAGGGATGCTCGCCAACGGCAAGCACTCGGATGCGACCATGGAGCGTCGCTGGCACGTCGCCTCGCCGGCGATCCTGGCCGCGATCGGACTCATCATCGGCGCCAACTCCGTAGGTTCGCTCCCGCTGGTCCTCATCGGATTCTCTCTCGCGCTCGGCGCCTGCCTTTCCGGGGTATCCGCGTTCTGGTCGCTACCCACGGCGTTCCTGTCCGGTACAGCAGCGGCAGGCGGTATCGCGCTCATCAATTCGTTCGGCAACCTGGGAGGCTTCTTCGGACCTTATCTGATCGGCTGGACCAAGAGTCACCTCGGCAGCTCGGCCGTGGGCCTCTACGTTGTCGCTGCGTTCCTGTTCGGCGCTGGCGCGCTGATCGTTGGCGTGTTCAAAAAGCCCCAGGCAACAACTGCGGCAGACGAACATTTCACCCGCGAAATTCCTGCTTCACCACCCGATACAAGCGCCTGAATCGCTCTCCCATCTCTCTATACGCATCCACCAACGACCGCTCAGGCTCGATTACTTCCGCAGTCATCGGAGCTACGCACACGCTCTCCACACTTTCGCCCGTCGCTGCCAACCGCGCCAGGCGTGCCGCACCGAACGCAGGACCTTGCGCACTTTCGCGATAGAGCACGACTGGACGATCGAGTGCATTCGCCAGAATGCGCATCCAGAACCGGCTGCGGCTGCCCCCGCCGATGGCGGCGACGCTTGCCACCTGTGTCCCGGCCTGCGCAAGCAAATCCTGCGCTTGCGCAATGCTAAGCGCCACGCCTTCCAGCACCGCTTGAACGAGCGTCGTTGCACTGCTGTCTGCATCCATTCCGAAAAACACGCCGCGCGCGTGCGGATCGTTGTGCGGAGTACGCTCTCCTGTGAGATAAGGCAGGAAGATCACCTTGCCCGGGCCGCGATAACCGACTACTACTCGGGCCAGCAGCGCATCGATATCGACTTCGTTCAGCAACCGCGCGGCCCATGCCAGGCAACTTGCGCCGTTCAACATCGCCGCCATTTGGAACCAGCGGCCCGGCAGCGCATGACAAAACGCGTGAAGGAACGCCTCCGGATACGGACGATAGGTCGACGTCGATACGAAGTACTGCGCTGACGTGCCCAGCGACACGAACGCATCGTGCTCGTTGACTGCACCGATGCCCACCGCACCCGCGGCCGCATCGCCCGC
>JBGQKF010000169.1:0-8675 GCA_041499435.1 Gammaproteobacteria bacterium | reverse complement strand
CCTCGGCATCGCGCAGATCCGATGAGCCGCCGCTCACGTCGGTGGCGTACCAGACCAGGTCACCGCTGCGCATGTCGACGACGCCAACAGACATGAACGCCGGCGCCGTTGGCGGCGCGATGACGACACCCGTGAGCGCGGCGGCGAGAATGCCGAAGATCATTGCCGCCTTGCGTCCCGCGCTGGAGATGTAATCGGTACCAACAAGGAAGACAACCGCATCGATGCGGGTGCGTTCTGCCACGCTCTTGAGCCCGGGACCGAGCGTGTAGTCGAAGGTCGCGGCACGCTGTCGCCACGCCTCGAAGGGTGAGGCCTGCGCACCGTACGCGCTGCCGCTCACCAGCGCGTACAGGGCGGCATGCTGCTCCAACGCCGCCTTCTCGGTGTCGGTCAAGCTGTTCGCCGCAACCAGCTCGAACAGATTCTGCGTTTGCACCGCGTCTCGGAGCGATTTGACCGCATTCTCGGAAGCCTGCCGGCTCCACTCATCGACTTTCTCCACGACACCACCCGCAGAAACCTCATGCAGCCGGATATCGGGCTCGACCAGCAGAACGTGTCGTGGACGCGGTTGCTCGGGGTTGCTGCCGAAGCTTTGGTTGACCGAGCCCCTGGGTGTGGCGCAGCCCGCAGTTACGAGCGCGATCAGCGCCAGAGCCGCGGCCGATCGAAATATAGCCATATTGACATGGCCTCCCGGATGATCGCTCTACTATATGCGATATGCCGTGCGAATGCAGCATCGCTCACAGCCGCCCGCTACGTTTGACTTCGAGGTACTGGTTGACCAGCGCAAGCGCCAGACGCTCGGGCGCCACGTCGAGGCATACCACATCGCCGAGCTTGAGCTGCGCGAACGCGGCGTCGCGCTGCCTGCGATATCCCACTGCGGCCGCGTGCGTCAGCGCTTCCTCGTAGGTCTCCACCGGCGCTGCGATCGCTTCATCCAGCGCCCGCTCGCGCAGACTCGCGAACAGCACCAGGTGGCGCTTCTGCAGGAGGCGCAGGGCCGGCAGCAGGGCACTGTCATCCTCGTCGCGCAGATTGGAGATGATGACCACCAGCGCACGCTTTTTGAGGCGTCGCGACAACTCCACGGCCGCCTGCTGGTAGTCGCTGGTGAGCAGGCTCGGCTGCAGTCCATAGACGGCGCCCAGCAACTGATGGATCGCGGCCTGCGACTTGCGCGGTGCGAGCCAGATGGTGGGGCCGCTCATCGTCAACAGGCCTACCGCATCCCCCTGTCTGAGGCCCACGTAAGCGAGCAGCAAGGTTGCATCCAGGGCATGGTCGAAATGCGAATATTCGCCGTCCTTGGCGCGCATGCGGCGCCCGCAATCGACCAGGAACACGACCTGCTGATCGCGCTCGTCCTGATAATCGCGTGAGATCAGGCGCGCGAAGCGCTGGCTCGCCTTCCAGTCGATCTTGCGTTGCGCATCGCCCTCATGGTATTCGCGCAGTTGATCGAAGTCCAAGCCTTCGCCGCGCCGGCGTCGTTGCAGCACCCCCATCTGCGAGAGCCGGTTGTCGGTTGCGAACAGCGCGTAGCGCGTCAGCGCGGCAAAGTTCGGATAGACCCGCAACACCGCGGGCGATCCGGCGCGCACTCGCCGCTGCCACAAGCGCAGCGGCGAATCCACGCGTAGGTCCACGGTGCCGAAGTGCAGATCGCCGCGCGTTTCGGGGCGCAGACGGTATGCGAGCTCGACCCAGCCGCGCGGTGCGGCGGTGAGGCGCCGCGGGAGGGCCTCGACCGCGCAACCGGGTGGGTAATGGTCGAACAGCTCGCACGACAGCGGCATACGGTCGTCGTTGTCTGCGCGCAGCCGGATGTCGATCCACACGCCGAGCGGTGCAGACCCCGGCAGCCAGCGGCGCACTTCGATACGCACGCGGCGCGCCGCAAGCAGCGCGTCGCTCAGCACGATCACTGCAAGCACGGCGCTCAATCCCAGCCATTGCACGATGAAGAGCGGCCAGACGCACGCTGCCACCGCGCTCGCGAGCCACAGCAGCGTCCAGCGCACCAGAGCAGAAGAGGGGATCAGCATCGGTCGTGGTGCCGACTTTGTCGCAATGTACTCATCGCCTGAAAGCCGTCAGCCATGAAGGCGCAAGCATTCCCATCTGCACACGGATCCCACTTGCGCAAGAACCTTCCATGCGCACGGACCTTGGAATGAACATACGACGTATGGTGACACAGCCGCGAGCCCGACGGGGACGCTCCTGGCGAGCGGAACGATTGGAACCAGGACGTGGCCAGCTCGCGCTTCGGGATCGCCATGGTCACGGCGCTGAACGTCATCCTGCTCATCATCGTGTACATACTGGCGTCGCGCGAACTCGCACACCGCGAGCGCATGCGGGTGCGGCTGGACCCGTCACCCGGAATGGGTTGAACGACTACTCGTGAACGGCGCTCTTGCCTTCGGCCACTGCGTACAGGACTTGCGGCAGGCGCTCATAGTCGCGCGCCTTGTCGAGGAAGAAATCGGCGCCGGTCTGAAGGCAGCGGTGCCTGTAGAGGGAGAAGGCGTAGTTGGTAAGAACGATTACCACAGTATGGTGCGCGGACGTTTCCGTCTGCCGGATCGCCTTGAGCACATTGAAACCGTTGCCCTGTCTGAGCTGCAGATCCAGCACTACGGCGTCGCATTGCAGGCGCCCCAACTCCTCGATTGCGGCCTGCTCGGTGTCGGTCGATCCCATGACCTGCACACCCGAGAGCGCGCCCAGCGACTCGGCGAGCCGTTCTCGCAGCACAGCGGAGTCTTCCACCAGGAAGACCCTTAAGGGTCGATCGGTGTACATGATAGCGGCACTCTAGCAATCGCTGAGGCATCACACTATCAGCGCACGGCCAGACCTGCTGTCGGTCTTTGTCCTACGTGCCGCCGCAGCACAGCGCCGCACGGTCGGCGGAAAAAATTACACGGGTATACGCAGTAAACTACATGGCGAGCGCACGGGTTCGGCATGAAACGCTGAAGGTACACGAAGATAGGTCTTCGGCTGCTGGGCACACGCTTTGCGTTATGAGAGACTTCGGCGGTAAGGCGCCCCCGACTACAGTGATCTTCTAGGAGACGACAAATGGCAACAACCGGTTCACAGGGCTCTGCATGGCAGGATCCGAGCAGCACCTCGACGGCGGGAACAAGCGCAAGTCCCGGCGCCGGTACTAGCGGTCGCAGCAGCGCTCTTTCGGAAAACGCCGCTGCTACGGTCGACAAGATCGCCAGCGGCGCGCACCAGGCGGTGGATCGCATCGCTTCGGCCGCGAGCTCCGCTGCCACACAGTTCGGCGTAAAAGGCGACGAGATGCTGGAGACCAAAGACCGCGTAGTCGAAAGTGCGCGCGAGTATGTGCGCAACAACCCGATGGCTGCCCTCGGCATCGCGCTGGCGGCCGGCTTCATCCTCAGCCGCATCATGCGTTGAGCGAGCGCCTTGCAAACCACCACGCAACTGGCGCCAGAGGAAGAGCGCGCGCGAGACGCCGCGGCGGATGATGCCGCGGTTTCGTTGAGTGTCGCGCTGCGCTCCATCTATCACGAGGCGAGCGCGCTGGTGCACGACCATCTGCGCCTCGCTGCACTCGAAGCCCGTCGTGCCGTGCGCGATCTGGTGGTGATGATCGCGCTGGCAATTGTCGGCGCGCTGCTGTTGATTACCGGCTGGTTTGCTCTGGTAGCCGCAGTTGTCGCATGGGCGGTAGACCACGGCGCATCATGGCCAGCCGCGTTTTTAGTCGCTGCAATCATCAGCGCAGCTACAGCTGCAGGCGCTGGACTTTGCATCCGGTATCTGGGGTCGCGTGTCATGTTCGCTCTCACTCTGCGGTGGTTACGTCCGGCGCCTCGAGCGCAGGCTGTGCCCACGGCTGCTGCGCGTAAGGCCTGAAGATGAGCAGACGGCGCGCGCATCCATATCCCGACTCCGAGATTGCCTATTTGCAGCAGCGCATCTATCTGCGCCGGCTGAGCCTCGAGCTGAGCGTGCAGAATGCGCGACAGGCGCTGCGCGAGGGTCTCACCTCACCGGGCATGCTGCTCGGGTCGGCCGCAACCGGCTTCGTGCTAGAGCGGCTGACGCGCGGGCAGGCTGTCGATCATCCTCGCACAGCGAATCGCTTGCTGAGCCTCTTCGCGCAGGCGGCCCGCACCGGGCTCAAGTTCGCACAAAGCTCCCCGGGCGTGTGGCTCGCGGCGCGTTTCGCATCGCGCCGACAGCAACAGGCACCCTAAGACTCTTAGGCGTCGCAGTACCCGCCCGGGTGAAGATGGTGGTCGCGCGTTGCTAATTAGCGCGCGGCAAAAAGAGACGGCCTGCCCAGGAACTCTCCCGCTACATTTTCCTGAATGGCGCCGCGCCGAAGTTCCTTAACCCAGAGGCGTTCCTGCGAGCACGCTAGCGTTCGTTCGCTAACACCCAACCAATTTCGCTGAACAACGCGGGCTTGGCCCCCAACAATGCCGGCAATTCCGAGGTTGAGACTTTGGCATCTTTGGTAGCGAACACGTCACTGGCTGGCATGCCCATTTGCTCTGCGACAAACTGGTAGACATAGACGACGAATTGGGAGCAGAAGAACTTTTGCTCTCGACCCTCAAGTATCCGGGTGAGGAGCTGATCCATTTGATTTGGAGTGAGAGGCGTTCCCTTGCTCCCGAAGATAGACTTGATGGCGTCCAATAATCCGTACTTTAGACTCCCGGTCTGCGCATGGATATCGAACATCATTTTCGCACAGGTGCCGGCGCCTTTCGCCATACTAGTGTTTGAGCACCGGTACACATAATAATTGTTCTTGAGATCCCCAACCCGTAAGTCGTTGGCGACGACTCCAGAACCTTGGGCCTCAATGATATAGGTCGAGTCAAACATGATTCCGGCGTGCGTGATATCAGGGTTTTTCTCTCTAAACAGCGCTTGCCCTTTTGCAATCAAGTTGTTGACGAGTGAGCCATCATTGACCTTGACCATAATGTCACCCGCTTGAAGGTCTTTGCATCGCAATTGACTAGGCATGATATCTCTCCTGTAGTGATAATCACGGCAAGCTGCCCTCTCCCTGACCCTCCCCCGCTGCGCAAGGGAGAGGAACAAGCACTACCGATTCCGCCGTTACAGGCCATTAGGCACGGTAACGCCCGCCTAAGTAACACCGCGGATAGGAAACTGAAACCACCTTTGCACAAACATGACTATATCACCAGCCGCGCGAGCGCGCGATGGTGCGAGCGCACGTCGAGCCGTCGTCACGACTCGTCATTCCCGGACAATCACCGCGACCTGACTGTGCAAAGGTGAAGATGCTGGTCGCGCAAAAAAACGACGGCCCGCCCAGGAGGAGGCGGCGGCCGCCGTAGGGGGGAGGTGAACGTTTCTCCTAGCGGATCATGCCTTGCATGAGCGAGCTCAAATCCTCCGCATGCTCTTCTTCCACAGCGAGGATCTCCTCGAGCATACGGCGTGTGGTGGTGTCCTTGTCGCCGATGTAGTGGATCATCGCGCGATAACTCTCGATAGCGATGCGCTCGGCAACCAGATTCTCTTTGATCATGTCCGAGAGCGACTCGGCCTCGACGTATTCGGCATGGCTGCGAGCGGTGAGCGTCTGCGGGTCGAAGTCGGGCCCGCCGCCGAGCTGGACGATACGCTCAGCGATGCTGTCGGCATGCTCCTGCTCTTGCTGAGCATGTTCCATGAACTCGGTAGCGACCGGCTCCGAGAGAATGCCTTTGGCCATGAAGTAGTGACGCCGATAGCGCAGCACGCACACGATCTCGGTAGCGAGTGCTTCGTTGAGCAGGCGGATGACGGCCTCGGGATTGGCCTCGTAATCGGCCGTCACTGCGCCCGTCTCCATGTCGCGACGGGCGCGGCTGCGGATCGCTTGCACATCGATGTCGGGCGCCGCCCCGCGCTCATCATCGCGTCCCGGGACACTTTGGATCGGGCTCATCAGTCATCTCCCGAGCGGCGGGTGAGGACTACGGCGACGATTGCGCCGATCGCCACGGCGACCGCCAATGCCGCCCAGGGACGCTCCGCGACGTAGTCTTTGGTGCGAGCGGCGGTGTCCATGGCACCGCGACCGGCCTCGGAGAGACTTTCACGGGCACGGGAAATGCGGCCCTGGAGCTCGGAGCGCGCCGTCGCCAGCGACGTGCCGGTCAGCTGCTGCAGATCTTTCACGACTCGCTCGACATCGCTCACGAAATTGTTGAACTCCTTCGCCAGGTCATCGCTGTCGGCTCGACCGAGCGTTTCCGATGCGCGCGCTAATAATCCCATTGCATAGTCTCCCTTGGCTTTAAGTGGATTCACTCCTCACGTCCGCCGATGAGACCGAGCACCAGCATCACAGCGGCGACGATGAGGAAAATGAAGAAGATAATCTTGGCGACCTCGCCCGCACCGCTGGCGACCCCGCCCACACCGAACACCGCGGCGATAATGGCGACCACAAAAAAAATCGCAGCGTAGTGGAGAACTTTCAATACCGACTCCCTACCGGTGACGCGGGGACCTCGAATGGTCCTGCCAGCCTGTTTATGGCCACCGGTGCACCGCTTAGTTCAGCACTACGCGTGCCAGAGCGGCTAGCGATAAAAAGCTGAGCAAATTCGCACTGCTGCGCAATTCCCACGGCATGCCTGGGCGCATCGTGTGAGGTCGGTTTTGCAGACTGCCGGTAACTTTTACGCGGCGCTGTGGCATGCGTCCGTGGGAGGCTGACGACAGAAAGAGGCTGCGTCCGATCGACCCCTCGCTACGCTACGCACTAAACTGAAACGAGTCGCCTATCGACTGTATTGAGATCCACCTGACTATGGAGTGTCTACGATGAAGCTCATTTCCACGGCAATCGGTGCGGCGTTCGCCGCATGGGCGGTATCCCGCGTGCTGCGTCATGCGGATCGGCAAAAGCGTGCGGCACAGAAAGAAGCGGTGACGCGCTGGGAAGGTGAAGGGGGTGCGATTCCGGCCGTGCAGGCCGGCAAAACGAGCTCGCCCTATTCCGAGGGCGGGGTCGCCTCTTGAAGCGGATCAAGCCGCTAGCTCACGCCACCGCGGTGTGCCGTGTAGAAAGCGCCACCGACCTGTAAAGAGTCGGGTGAGCGGGATAGAAAAAAAAGAGGCGACCTTTGGGGCCGCCTCAACAATGCCGAGCGTAGAAGGAGGTGCCAACTACCTCCGAGTGCTGTCACCGCGAAGCGACAGCACTGAAGGAGCCAGCAGAACGGTGCTCGGCTCGGGGACCGTAGAATTCGGGGTCATGCAAACACACACATGATCGCAACCAGAGCGGACCTGCATCGCTTTCTTCAGCATTTCTTCTGACTCCAGCGCCGCGCGGCCTTGCAATACTGTGTAGGCGCCCGAGCAGGATCCGCAACCGATCGAGTGAGGCGCCGACCCGGGGAGGAGAAGTTGCTCGTCACCCCTTTCCAACGGCGCGAATCCTGCGAGCGAAGTGAAGTGTACGGGCCGCCATTGCGCTCTTCCATAAGTGCAACACTGATTGCGGTGTCAGCGGAATTCCTACAATTCATATTGATGGTTGCACGAGGTGAACTCATGCAGGCATCGTTCTTACACGCGATTGAAAGATTTACTGTACCCAGTCTGCAATATGCTGAATCTCCCGGCGCGCGACGCTCCCGCTGTCGTCGTGCAGGCGAGGTGGGATACAACTACAGGTCGTCCCGCGATCAACGAGTTGTGTGGTCCGTGTCTTCGTATGTGCATTACAGAGATGCTGTACGGCGCGATCAGCTGGGCAGTGGCATGCAGCTTGCGACCCGACTCGCACGCACGATGTTAGAGCGGCCGGCGCTCACAGGTCGTAGCGCCCAACACTTCGCTTTCAGATGAAATGGAGACCGAGATGGCAAGAAGCACCAGCAAGACGAGCTTTCCCGAGCCGATGACGATGCTGATTCAGGATCATCGCAAGGTGCAGAAGATGTTCAAACAGTTCGAGAAGCTCAAGGATCAGGACGACGAGCAAAGCAAGCGCGACCTGGTCGAGCAGACTTGCGCCGAATTGAAGGTGCACACGCAGATCGAAGAAGAGATTTTCTATCCGGCTGCGCGCGAGGGCCTGGAAGAGGGCGATCTGCTGGCCGAGGCGCTGGTGGAACACGACTCGGCGAAACAGCTGATCGCAAAGCTCGAGGGCGCGCAGACCCCGGGCGAGGAATACGATGCGCTGTTCACTGTGCTCGGAGAATACGTGAACCACCACATCGCCGAAGAGCAGAACGAGATGTTCCCGAAGCTCAAGAAGGCCGACCTCGACTGGGACGCGCTCGCTCTCCAGATGCAGGAGCGCAAACAGCAGCTGCAGGAGGAGCTGGGTCTTGGCCAGGAGGAGGAAGAGGAGTCGCAGGACGAGGAGCCGGCCTCAGTTCGTCGAACTGGACGCGAGGCCACGGGACGGCCGCGGCGCTCGGCAACCAGCAAGTAGTGCAGCGGGAGAGCCGGCCTGCCCGGGCGAGCGCCGCTGCTTTCGCCGGCGGAGTTGCGCCAGCTTTCAGTGAACCGGGTGAGCCGGCGGATCCTGCAGCAGTTTGGCGACCACTTGCGGATCCACCGGCTTGGTGAGGTGAACGTCGAAACCCGCTTCCCGCGCGCGGCGCTTGTCTTCTTCCTGG
>JBGQKF010000168.1:0-8679 GCA_041499435.1 Gammaproteobacteria bacterium | reverse complement strand
CGTCACGTCAGGACACAAGCAGGATGATGTCGCTGGGTGTCAGCTCGGCGTCGAAAACGGGGCGTGAAGCAATGCGGCTTTCTGATTTGAACGGATGGCAAAGGCTCTGGATTCTGCTATCAGTGCTGTACCTGATTGTGATAGCGCTGTTTGCTTGGGGAGAATTCAACAGAAAAGACGTGCCGTTGGCTCGGGCTCGCGTTGAATTGATGGTGGAGGTACTCCATGAGCACTTCCGTTCTCATCCTGATGAACTGCGCAAATTGGGTGGACCGTCCGACCTTGCCGCTTTCGGAGCCGTTATCGACGGCAATGATGCCGAACTGGAAGCCGAGGCGAGACGTCTCGTTGCGCGATATGGCCATAAGGTTGACTTCTCCTCTGCAGAAACCGAACACCGAAAAGAAGCATTTCAAGCACGCCTCCAAATCCTGGGCAACGCTTTAGCGGTTTGGGCTATCCCGACAGCAGCGCTATACGCTTTCGGACGCGCGGTTGCATGGGTACTCCGCGGATTTCGACGGCGCCCCTAGTCGCCTGACTGTTCTCCAACAACCGCGATCACGGTTAATCCGGCAACGCAGTTGTTGCGGCTTAACGGCTCTGGCGTGATTTCAAAAAGAAGCCGAAAAATGTTTGGGTAGGAGAGCAAATCTTTGTCCGGGGGGCGTTGGGGGGTGCCCCCTTCCGTCTCCCGGCTTTAAGCATGCTTATTGGCAACTCACTTGGTATGCGATGCAAGGCGTCGTCCGAGACTTGGAACTCGCCATCAACGCACCACGATCCATGTTGCGTGGGGATTACGCTGCGAACTGCTTACAATGTGCTTACCATAGTCCTTTACGTTAGTAACCGCTCTCTATTTTTGCCTTTCCTGGTCGTGGGCCCGCTGGGACTCGAACCCAGGACCAAAGGATTATGAGTCCTCTGCTCTAACCAACTGAGCTACAGGCCCCCTGTGCGGCTGGAGGCGGCATTTAATCAGAATCCCGCTCGCCGCGCCACGCGCTCATAACTCATAGCTCTCCCCCGTCGCAGTACGCGCCCGATCTACGATCTCCCGCGTCAGATGCGGCGCGAACATCTCGATGAAGGCATAGGTGTAACGCCTCTGGAAGGCCGCGCGCTTGATTGCTACGCGCGTCGTATTATTATGAAACAAATGCCCCGCATCTAGCGCCTGCAGCTTGGCGTCGCGCTTCTTGTCATACGCCATGGCCGCGATGATGCCGACGCCCAGCCCGAGCTCGGTGTAAGTCTTGATCACGTCGGCATCGATGGCGGTCAGCACGACGTCCATCTTCAGGCCCTTGGCGGCAAACGCCTGATCGATGTGCGAGCGGCCGGTGAACTCGGGGCTATAGGTGATCAATGGGTGCGCCGCGAGATCCTCGAGCGTCAGATGCTTGGATTTAGTGAGCGGATGACCATACGGCGTGATTACGCAATGCCGCCAGGTGTAGCAAGGCAGCGCCAATAGATCCTGATAGTGGTCCAACGCTTCGGTCGCGATCGCCACATCGGCACGCCCCGCACTCACCATGTCGGCGATCTGCGTTGGGCTGCCCTGCTGCAGGGAAAGTCTCACCTTCGGATACGCCTTCCGAAACGCCTGCACTACTTCAGGCAGTGCGTAGCGCGCCTGCGTGTGCGTGGTGGCAATCGTGAGCGACCCGCTGTCGCGGTCGGCGAACTCCCGGCCCACCTGACGCAGATTGTCCGCCTCGGCGAGCAGGCGCTCGATGACCTGCACCACGGTGCGCCCGGGCTCGGTGAGATCCACCAGTCGCTTGCCGCGGCGGATAAAGATCTCCACGCCGAGCTCGTCCTCCAGCTCGCGAATCTGCTTGCTGATGCCCGGCTGCGAGGTGAAGAGTACATTCGCGGCCTCGGTCAGGTTGAGACCCTGCCTTACGGCCTCTCGCACATAGCGTAACTGCTGAAAGTTCATGCGCTCTGCTTAAAAGGGTTGGTTATTAGGATATGCGGATAGATTCGTTTTGTTTATATGCAGAGCTTATTACGATCTACCTCGTCTTGTGAAGCGACCCGGCTACGGGAGTTTTGCGCCTTCCCCTTTGTCGCAGGCTTCCTCCCGTGCCATCCCGAACTGAACACAACAACGAGCGAACATGGAAGGCTCTGTCACACTGACCCAAACCCTCGCCGACTTCGCGGAGATCGATCAATACGCGCGCGACCTCGAGGGCTTTCGCAACCTCCAGATCGACGGCGACCGCTTCACCGCCATTCGCCTGCAGATGGGCTGTTACGGTCAGCGCCAGGAAGGCGTGAATATGCTCCGGGTCAAGATACCGGGCGGGCGTATCACCCCATCGCAGTTGCGGGCGATCGGCGATGTGCTCGAAAGCCACTCGCGGCATGAAACGGCGCATGTCACCACGCGCCAGGACATCCAGATCCACTACATCCCGCTCGAGAAAACGCCCGAGGCCATGCGCACGCTCGCCCGCGCCGGCCTCACTACGCGGGAAGCCTGCGGCAATACGATCCGCAACGTCACGGCGTGCCCGCTTGCGGGCGTGTGCCCGCGCGAGCACACCGACGTCAATCACCATCTGCAGACCGCGGTGCGCCACTTCCTGCGCAACCCACTCAATCAGCAGCTGCCGCGCAAGTTCAAGGTGAGCTTCTCCGGCTGCGAATCCGATTGCGCCCAAGGCATGATCCACGATCTGGGCATCGTCGCCGTACGCGATGGCGAACGCTTCGGCTTCAAGATCCTCGCCGGCGGCGGGCTCGGACACAAGCCGCACGAAGCCATCGTGGTCGAATCCTTCATCGAAGAGCGCGACCTGTTGATCGCGATGGAAGCGGTAGTCACGCTGCACAACAAATACTCCGATCGCACCAAGCGCGCCAAGTCGCGCATCAAATTTCTGGTCGATCGCTTCGGACCCGAGGGCTTCGTCGAGCGCTACCGCGAAGAGTTCGCGCGCATCAACGAAGCCTATGGCCAGCGCGAGTTTCCTCCCGGAGAATGGCGCGGCGATGCCGGCGGACCGGTGCCCGGCTCCGGAGCGCCGCGCCGGGTTTTTAACCAGAAGCAGACCGGACATGTGGTGTTCCCGGTGGCGCTGCCGATCGGCAACCTCAGCGCAGAGCAGCTGCGTGGTGTCGCTGGAATCGCCGAGGACCGCGGTCTTACCGACCTGCGCACGACCCAGGATCAGAATCTCATCTTCCTCAACGTCCCGGAAGCGATCGTCCCCGAACTGCACGCCGATTTGAAGAATCTCGGCCTGGATATCCCGCGCGCGGGCGACAACGTAGTGGCCTGCCCGGGTACTTCGACGTGCCGTCTGGGCATCACTTCTTCGACGATTCTCGGGCCCAAGCTCGATGGCGGTGAGCATGATCTGCGCGTGCGCGTCTCCGGCTGCCACAACGGCTGCGCTCAACCCGAAAGCGGCGACATCGGCATTTACGGCGAAGGCCGGCGCCTGCACGGCAAGCTGATCCCTCACTATCAGATTTACCTCGGTGGCGACGGCATGGCGGGACGTGGGATCGGCATCAAGGGTCCTTCGGTGCCCTCGGCTCGCATCGAAACCGCGGTGGAGCGCATCAAGCAGGCCTATGCCAGCGAGCGCATCGATGCGGAGAGCTTCTTCTCGTGGTCACGCCGGCAGCAGCCCAAGTACTTCCACGATCTGCTCGCCGATCTGATCGCGGTAACACCCGCAGACGTCCCTGTGGTCTTGCGCGATCACGGCGATGTCGCCGACTTCCGCGTGCTGCAGCTCGGCGGCGGTGAATGCGCTGGCGCCTCACAGCAAAAGATCGGCACGCTGTTCTTCGAAGCAGCGCATGAGCGCAATTACCGCGACGCGCTCAAGTTCCAGCGCAAGTATGCCGAGGCGTTGTCGTGCGCGGAAGCGGGTCTCATGGCCATCGCGCGTGCACTGGGGGATGCAACCGGTACGCAGGCGGACGATCTGGCCGGCTTCGTTGCGAAGCTGAGCGCGATACCCGAAACCGCGCCGCTGGCAGCCGAGCTGAGCGGGCTTGCCGATATCGTGGCGCTCGAAGAAGCACCCGGCGAGCCGGACATTTCCGCGATCTTCACGCGCGTGGATGCGTGGATCGATTCCGCGGCCGACTGGTGTCAGCAGCGCGATGCCACCTTGGTACTGCGCGAGGCATTACGCCCCGCCGCGCGCCGCTTCGCCTCTCTGGCCACAGCATCATGAGCGCAGTTGCACAGTCGCCCGCGCTGTCCGATAAGATCGCGCGTCTGTACACGGCGCTCGGTACGATCGCGGCAGAGCATGCTCCTGCAGCGCTGTCGAGCAGCCTCGCCGTCGAGGACATGGTGATCACCGACGCAATTCTGCGCAACGGCTATTTCATCGACATCTTCACGCTGGACACCGGCCGCCTGCATGCGCAGACCCTGGACGTGCTGGCGCGCGTGCGCAGCCGCTACGGATACGCAATCCGGGTCTATGCCCCTGACCCCGAAGCGGTAACGCGCTACGTCGATCAGTTCGGCATCGACGCGTTCTACGACAGCGTCGAGCTGCGCCAGCGCTGCTGTCACATCCGCAAAGTGGAGCCGCTGGCACGCGCCCTGGCAGGCAAGAGCGCCTGGGTGACCGGTATGCGACGCGCGCAATCGGTGACCCGCCGCGAGCTGCCCGAGCGCGAATACGACGGGCAATACCGGCTGTGGAAGTTCAATCCGCTGGCCGGCTGGAGCGAAGCCGAGGTCTGGCAGTACATCCGCCAGCTCGATGTGCCGTACAACCCGCTGCAGGACCAGGGCTACCGCAGCATCGGCTGCGCGCCATGCACGCGCGCTACCGCCGCCGGTGAAGATCTTCGGGCCGGGCGCTGGTGGTGGGAAGACCCCGAGAACAAGGAATGCGGATTGCATAAGCGTCCGGCTGTGGCTCCGCTCTCCCCGCAAAGGAAGGCTTCATGAATCTGGCAAGCGAGGCCCGCGTACTGCCCCCCATTGGCAACACCAGGCGTCATCGCAGTCATCTGGACTGGCTGGAGGCTGAAGGCGTCTTCATCCTGCGCGAAGTGGCGGGGAGCTGCCGCAATCCGGCGCTGCTGTTCTCCGGAGGCAAGGACTCTGCGGTCGTGCTGCGGCTTGCCGAGAAGGCCTTTCGCCCCGCGCCGATTCCATTCACCGTCGTCCACATCGACACCGGGCACAATTTCCCGGAGGTCATCGCGTTCCGCGACCGCCGCGTGCATGAACTCGGTGTGCGGCTCGTAGTCGGCGCAGTGGAGGATTCGATCAGCCGCGGCACCGTGAAGCTGCGCCGTCCCGAGGACAGCCGCAACGCCGCACAATCGGTCACGCTGCTGGAAACGATAGCCCGGCACGAGTTCGACGCGTGCATCGGCGGGGCGCGCCGAGATGAGGAGAAAGCGCGTGCGAAAGAGCGCGTGTTCTCGTTCCGCGATGAGTTCGGACAATGGGATCCGAAGAACCAGCGTCCTGAGCTGTGGAATCTATACAACGCGCGTGTGCACACCGGCGAGCACGTGCGCGTATTCCCGATCAGCAATTGGACCGAGCTCGACGTGTGGCAGTACATCGGGCGCGAGCACATTCCAGTGCCAGCGATGTACTTCGCGCACCCGCGCGCAGTGGTTCGCCGTAACGGTCTGCTGGTGGCGATGACGGACGTGACGCCGATGCGGCCGGGGGAAGTTGTCGAGCAGATCAAAGTCCGCTTCCGCACTGTGGGCGACATGACGTGCACCTGCCCGGTGGAATCGAACGCCGACACGATCGAAGCGATCGTCGCTGAGACGGCTCACGCGCGCATCACCGAGCGCGGCGCAACGCGGATGGACGACCTGACCTCCGACGCCTCGATGGAGCGGCGCAAGAAGGAAGGTTACTTCTGATGGACGGTAGCATGCTCGACAGCACTGCCGGCGAAGAACAGGCGAGCGGCGTCGTACGCTTCATCACCGCGGGCAGTGTGGACGACGGCAAGAGCACGCTCATCGGACGGCTGCTGCACGACAGCCGCGCCATCCTCGAAGACCAGTTCGCCGCTGTGGAGCGCGCTTCGCAACGGCGCGGGCAGACGGCGGTCGATCTCTCGCTCCTCACCGATGGGCTGGAAGCGGAGCGCGAGCAAGGTATCACCATCGACGTGGCGTACCGTTATTTCGCAACGCCACGCCGCAAATTCATCATTGCCGATACGCCCGGCCACGAGCAGTACACGCGCAACATGGTCACCGGTGCGAGCACCGCCGAAGCTGCGGTCGTGCTGATCGATGCGCGCAAAGGCTTGCTCCCGCAATCCCGGCGCCACATCTACCTCGCTTCGCTGCTCGGCATGGCCGAGATCATCGTCGCCATCAACAAGATGGACTTGATCGACTACGACGAAGCGGCGTTCCGTGCCATCCGTCGCGAGGTCCTCGACTTCGCCGAGCGCGTGCACACCGCCTGCCTGAGCTTCGTGCCGATCTCCGCGCTGCTGGGGGACATGGTCGTGGAGCGCGGTGACAACCTGCACTGGTGGACCGGACCTACGCTGCTGGAAGCCCTCGAAGCAGTCGATGTCTCGCGCAGCCTGCACGATCTGCCGCTGCGCTTTCCGGTCCAGTTGGTCACGCGGCCCGATCTTGCCGGCCTGAACGGTGCGCGCGGCTATCTGGGGCGCATCGAGTCCGGTGTGATTCGGCGCGGACAAGCGATCACGGTACTGCCAGCCGGACGCCACACGCACGTCCAACACATCATTGCGCTGGACGGTCCGGTCGACGAAGCCATCGCCGGCGATTGCGTCACACTGGTACTGGCCGATGATCTCGACATCTCGCGCGGCGATCTGCTCGCCGAGGATTCCCAGCGACCGGCGACGGTGCACGAGCTCAATACGCGGCTCTGCTGGCTCGCCAACGACCCCTTCGAGCCGCAGCGCAGCTACCTGCTACGGCACACGACGCGCACGGTGAGAGGGCGCATCCGCGCCGTCAATGCGCGCGTGGATATCCATTCACTCGAGCGCGAGCCGTTTACCGGGCCGCTCAAGATGAACGATATCGTTCACGCACAATTCTCCCTGCAGCATCCGATCGCCGCCGACTCCTATCAAGCCAATCGCGCAACCGGCGCCTTCATCTTGATCGATGAAGTCACCAACCAGACGGTCGCGGCTGGACTCATCGACTGACGCTCGCACTGCGCCCCGAAGAGCTTATGGGTAAAGTCTATTTGATCGGTGCCGGGCCTGGTGCACCCGATCTGCTGACGGTGCGTGCAGCACGCATTCTCGAGCGTGCGGACATCGTCTTTCACGACGCGCTGGTTCAGCCGGAGGTGATTGCGCTCGCGACACGGGCGCGCATCGTCCCGGTAGGCAAACGCTGCAGCCGGATCTCCACCGATCAGCGCTTCATCAACCGCGCGCTGTGCGAAGCGGCGGTGCGCTTTGAGACGGTGGTGCGTCTCAAGGGCGGCGATCCTATGATTTTCGGCCGCGCTCAGGAAGAGATCGATGCGCTGCGCGCAGCCACCGTCGATTTCGAAATCGTACCCGGCGTTACCGCAGCGTTAGCGGCGAGCGCCGATCTCGGTATATCGCTCACGCGCCGCGGCGTGAGCCGCAGCGTAGTATTCGCGACACCGCGCATCGGCGATGACCAGTCGGCAGGCCCTGAGCAGCACGCGTGGGCTCGCGCCGTTGCAGCAGCCGAAACCGCGGTCTTGTATATGAGCCGCGGCGATGCCACGGCGCTCACGGCAGCATTGAAAGCCGCGGGACTCTCCGGCACCCATCCGGCGGCCATCGTCGAGAGCGCCTCCTTGCCCGGCGGTCAGCAGTTGCCGTGCACGCTGGATGAGCTTCCCGAGCGGGTGCGCGAAACCACCGGTGGCCCCGCACTGGTCATCCTCGGCGAGGTGTTGCGCGAAACGGTCCTAAACGCCACGGCGAAGGCTAACTCTAACCTTAAACCCAACACAGAGGCACAGAGGACACAGAGAGCCTAAACCCAACACAGAGACACAGAGAACACAGAGGAATACAGAGGAATACCAAGAATGAGCTTGATGTGAGCCCGGAACCCACGTCATTGCGCTTTGCCCACAACTCCAATCATTCGTTTGCAGTTCTCTGTGCTCTTTGTGTCCTCTGTGCCTCTGTGTTGGGTTTAGGCAGTAGCCCTAAGCAGCATTTCGCATAAACAAAGAAACCTTGGTTCGTTCCGTTTCCATGCCCGCGCCATTACAGTCCTGAGGGTTAACACTGATCTGGTCCATGCCATGCGCAGCGCTACCTTCAGAACGGTCGACAACGACCCACCAGGTATTCCCGAGGAAGTGCTCGATACGCTTACGCGTCTGGTACGCGAGTTGCGTTTCGGCTCCATCGAGATCGTGGTACACGAGGGCCGGATCACGCAAATCGAGCGCCGGGAGAAGCTGCGCTTCGGCGCACCCGGTACGCACCGGAGCGAGTGAAGCCAACTCATAGCTCCAGGAAATCGCCCACCAGGCCGCTGGCGGCGACTCATAATAAGATCGAAGGAAGTGAGCTGACCGGGCAGACCGGAGGATCTCTTCAAGACGTAGGGGAGATCCACCCGTGCAGCTCACACGCTCCGCCTTGGCGCTGACCACCGCATGCCTGCTTTCTGCCGCAACTTCCGCACCCTTTGCACAGACCAATAGCG
>JBGQKF010000167.1:0-8726 GCA_041499435.1 Gammaproteobacteria bacterium | reverse complement strand
TGAAGAGGTGAAGAGGTGAAAAGGTGAAAAGGTGAAAAGGTGAACGGGAAAGGTCTCGGGGAGATGCGAGACCTGCGCACCGGCTAAAGACAACGATGCGAAGAACAACGTTATCCCTGCAATTCCGTTACCTGTTCACCTCTTCACCTGTTCACCTGTTCACCATCGACCGGTCAACGGATCACCTCCTCGGCGCGCAACAGGATCGACTCTGGAAAAGTGAACCCCAGCGCTTTCGCAGCTTTCAGATTGACGGCCAGATGAAACTGCGTCGGCTGCTCGATCGGGAGCTCAGCCGGGTTTGCGCCTCGAAGAATCTTGTCGACGTACTCGGCCGCTCGACGGAACATCACAGCCTGATCCGGACCATAGGCCATCAGGCCTCCGGCGTCCACGAACTCCGGCAAGGCATACAAGACTGGCAGGCGGTTCTTCGCTGCCAGAGCGATGACCTGCTTTGATTGCGGAACATCAGCGGATCGGTCAAGACGATCGCCGCCTGCGCCCATCCACCAGCCTGGCTGAAGGCAGACTCGAGCGCTTCCGGTCTGCGCGCTTCGACAAATCGCAGTCTCAGCTTGTGGCTCGCCGCCGCAGCCATGAGCGGCGCGCGCACGAGCGTGAACAGCCGGCTCTCGAGGTTGCCGATGATGGCCACGTTTTTCAACCCCGGCAACGCTTCCCGGAGGATATCCACCCATTTCCCGGGAATACCTTCGGTCATCTGCAAAGACAGCCCTGTAAGATTTCCGCCGGGACGCACCAAGGATGTGGCGACGCCGGCACCCACCGGATCGCTCATTGCCTCAGGGTCCGCTTCTCACCCTATTCTCGTATGACGAAATGCTACACCCGTTGACGGCGCCGAACCGGAAACCGCGCATAAGAAATTGAAACGCCACTTTTCCTCAAAAGGACTAGACAGGCGGCTGAATTGTTGAAGCCGGTCTCACCTCTTCACTACCTGGCGGGCGCAGTTGCGTTTGAGCTCGGCGTTGTTGTCCTCGGTACTGTTATTGTGTACAGTCCAGGTCCGAAGTACCCTCCGTTATCGGCGGCGGGAGGCGGGCCTCATGGAAGGCGCCGGCAGGCTCACGGCCTGAGCCGCCGTCTGCCCCAGCATGCTGAAGGCAGGATGTTGAAGGCGACGGCAGCGTGTCTGCGTCAGCGCAATGTGTCTGGGCAGCGTCTCTGCGCCAGCGAAATGTGGCTGGCGGGTGCGCCCTGGAGCTCAACAGCCGCCCGGTCTTCAGTCTGCTGACCGCCCTCGTGCGTTGTTTATGGGAGAATACCGATGATCATCGAAAAGGAACTCGCCAACATCATGGACGACAACAAGCGCAAGGCCTTGCAGGCCGCCTTGTCTCAGATCGAAAAGCAGTTCGGCAAGGGCTCGATCATGCGCCTGGGGGAGCACGAAGTCTCCCGTGACATCCAGGTGGTTTCGACCGGCTCGCTCGGTCTGGACATCGCTTTGGGCGTGGGCGGTCTGCCGCGCGGGCGCATTGTCGAAATCTATGGCCCGGAGTCCTCGGGCAAGACCACGCTCACGCTCTCCGTCATCGCGCAGATGCAGGCGCAGGGCGGCACCGCCGCCTTCATCGACGCCGAGCATGCCCTGGACCCCCAGTACGCGCGGCGGCTCGGAGTGAAAGTCGAGGAGTTGCTCATCTCCCAGCCCGACAACGGCGAACAGGCTCTCGAGATCGCCGACATGCTGGTGCGCTCCGGCTCGGTCGATGTGGTCGTGATCGATTCAGTCGCGGCGCTGACGCCCAAGGCCGAAATCGAGGGCGAGATGGGTGAACCACAGATGGGACTGCAGGCGCGGCTCATGTCGCAGGCCTTGCGCAAGCTCACCGCCAACATCAAGCGTTCGAATACTCTGTTGATCTTCATCAATCAGATCCGCATGAAGATCGGCGTGATGTTCGGCAACCCGGAGACCACCACCGGCGGCAACGCGCTCAAGTTCTACGCCTCGGTGCGGCTCGACATCCGTCGGATCGGCTCGATCAAGAAGGGCGACGAGGTGACCGGGAGCGAAACCCGCGTCAAGGTGGTGAAGAACAAAGTCGCGCCGCCGTTCCGGCAGGCGGATTTCGATATTTTGTATGGCGAAGGTATCTCGCGCGAAGGCGAGATGATCGACCTGGGCGTGCTGCACAAAGTGATCGAGAAGTCGGGCGCCTGGTACAGCTACGGCTCCGATCGCATCGGACAGGGCAAGGACAACGTGCGTGAGTTTCTCAAGGAGCATCCGGAGATGGCCGTGGAAATCGAGGCCAAGATCCGGGCCAACGCCGGCGTCAACGAAGCTGCTGCGCCTGTGCTGGCGGAGGAAGAGTAACGCCAAACGATGCATCCAGGCCCTCGCAGGCGCGATCCGAGTGAGGCGGACGGCGACAAGCCGGCTGGTAAGCCGACGGTACCCCTGCGAGTGCGCGCGCTTCAGCTGCTCAAGCGCCGCGACTATTCCTATGCTGAGCTCGAGCGCCGGCTGGCCCGGCACGCCGCGGACGCCGGCGAGTTGAGCACGTTGCTCGATGAGCTCCAGGGGCTGGGCTGGTTGTCGGAGCAGCGGCTGGCCGAGCAGCTGGTGCGCAAAGGCGCGTCGCGCTACGGGGCACGCAGAATTCTCGAGCAGTTGCAGGAGCGCGGCATCGGCCACGAGGTCACGGGTCGGTTGCGCAGCGAGTTGCAGGCAAGCGAGTTGCAGCGCGCGCGGGCGGTGTGGACGAAGCGCTTCGGCCACCTGCCGAGCGATCTGCGCGAGCGCGCTCGCCAGGAGCGGTTTTTAGAGCAACGGGGGTTCGACCCCGAGGTGATCCGCCGCGTCTTGCACGGCGCCGGCGAGGAATGAAGCGCTGGGTCAGCGTGGTGCTCGTTGTGAGCACCCACGCCCGCACAATTCAATGGCACGGCCGTGCTGCAGAAGCACGGCGTCAAGGTTTACACATCGCAGCACGTTGCGGCTGCGATTCCGGCTGCGCGTGCGCAGGCGCAACCTCGCCTGATTGATGGACTTTGTTGCCGCTGAGAACCCGCACATGCCGGTCGCGCCTGATGCGGCAGCGCGTGTGAAGCAGAAAATGCTCGAGGCGTATCCCTCCTATGCATCGCCGGAGAACCTCGATGCCCTGGAGGCCGGCGAATGGCAGCGCCAGGCAGGCGGCGTCAGCCGTTGAGTTGTCAGCAGAAATCAGTTTTGTAAGCAGGATCGACCATGAAAAGCAGCGAGATTCGCACGCGGTTCTTGAAGTACTTCGAGCGCAACGGCCACACGATTGTCCCGTCCAGTCCGCTGGTGCCGGGTAACGATCCCACGCTGCTCTTCACCAACGCCGGCATGGTGCAGTTCAAAGACGTGTTCCTCGGGCTCGACAAGCGGCCTTACGTGCGCGCCACCACCTCGCAGCGCTGTGTGCGCGCGGGCGGCAAGCACAACGACCTGGAAAATGTCGGCTACACCGCGCGCCATCACACCTTCTTCGAAATGCTGGGCAATTTCAGCTTCGGCGATTACTTCAAGCGCGATGCGATCCGCTTCGCCTGGGAGCTGCTCACCAGGGAGTACGGGCTCGATCCTGAAAGGATGTGGGTGACCGTCTACCAGACCGACGACGAAGCGTTCGACATCTGGACCAAGGACATCAAAGTGCCGCGCGAGCGCGTGGCGCGCATCGGCGACAAGCCCGGTGGTGCCAAATACCAGAGCGACAATTTCTGGCAGATGGGCGAGACCGGTCCCTGCGGCCCATGCACCGAGATCTTCTGGGACCACGGCCCTGGTATCGCCGGCGGGCCGCCGGGAACGCCCGATGCGGACGGCGATCGCTACATCGAGATCTGGAATCTCGTATTCATGCAGTTCAATCGCGATGAGGCCGGCACGCTGCATCCGCTGCCCAAGCCCTCGGTCGACACCGGTATGGGTCTGGAGCGCATCGCCGCGGTGCTGCAGGATGTGCACAGCAACTACGAGATCGATCTGTTCCAGGATTTGATCGGCGCTGCCGCACGCGCGACCGGTGCGAAGGATCTCAGCAGCAATTCGCTGAAGGTCATCGCCGATCATATCCGTGCGTGCAGCTTCCTCATCACCGACGGCGTGATCCCGGACAATGAAGGGCGCGGTTATGTGCTCCGGCGCATCATCCGCCGTGCGATCCGGCACGGTTACAAGCTGGGACAGAAGCAGCCGTTCTTTCATTTGCTGGTCGAGGATCTGTCACGCGTGATGGGCGAGGCGTATCCCGAACTGCCGGCTGCGAAAGGCCGCGTGAGCGCGATCCTCAAGCAAGAGGAAGAGCGCTTCGCCGAAACGCTGGAAAACGGCATGCAGGTCCTGGAGGCCGCGTTGCATCGCGAAGATCGGATGCTCGACGGGGCCACCGTGTTCAAGCTCTATGACACGTTCGGCTTCCCCGTGGACCTCACGGCCGACATCGCGCGCGAGCGCGGCATCCAGGTCGATCTCGCCGGCTTCGAAGCCGAGATGCAGCAGCAGCGCGAGCGTGCGCGCGCTTCTTCCCGCTTCCATATGCAGGCAGCGGTGGAGTACAGCGGTCAGCCGACGGAGTTTCACGGCTACGACCTGACCAAGCTGGACAGCCGCGTGCTCGCGCTTTACAAGGGCGGCAGCGCGGTTGATCAGATTCAAGCGGGCGACGAGGCTGTAGTGGTGCTCGATCGCACTCCGTTCTATGCCGAATCGGGTGGGCAGGTCGGCGATTGCGGTGAGCTCGTCTCTGGACACGGCCGCTTCGAAGTGCAGGACACGCAGAAGATCCAGCCGGAAGTGTTCGGTCATAAGGGCGTGCTGAAGGCCGGGCGCCTGGCGGTTGGCGATCAAGTGAGCGCGCAGGTCGATGAGGATCTGCGTGCGCGTGCCGCGTACAACCACTCCGCAACCCATCTCATGCACGCTGCCTTGCGCAAGGTGCTGGGCCATCACGTGCAGCAGAAAGGCTCGCTGGTGGATCCGTGGAAAACGCGCTTCGACTTTTCGCATCATGCGGCGTTGATCCCTGAGGAGATTCGCGAGATCGAGCGCCTGGTCAACGATGAGATCCGGCGCAACGTCGCGGTTGAGCCGCGGCTGATGACCTACACCGAAGCGATCAAGGCCGGCGCGATGGCGTTGTTCGGCGAGAAATACGGCGATGAGGTGCGTGTCATCGGCATGGGCGAATTCTCCACAGAGCTGTGCGGGGGCACGCATGTACGGCGCACCGGCGACATCGGCTTCTTCAAGATCGTGTCGCAGTCCGCGGTGGCAGCTGGTATCCGGCGCGTCGAGGCGGTCACGGCGGACGGTGCGCTCGCCTGGGTGCAGCAGCAAAATGCTCAGGTGGAGGGCGTGGCGGAAATGCTGAAGGTGCAGCCGGGCGAAGTCGGTGCCCGGCTTGCGCAAATCATGGATAACGTACGCAGTCTCGAGAGAGAGCTCGCGCGGCTCAAGTCCAAGATCGCTTCATCGCGGGGCGATGATCTGGCGGACCAGGCTGTCGCAGTGGGGCCGGCCAAGGTGCTGGCGGCAACGCTCGAGGGCGCTGACGCGAAGAGCCTGCGCGAGACGTTGGACAAACTCAAGGACAAGCTCAAGAGTGCCGCGATCGTGCTCGGCTCGGTAGAGTCGGGTAAGGTGACGTTGATTGCCGGCGTCACCAGCGACCTGACCGCGAAGATCAAGGCCGGGGAGCTGGTGAACTTCGTCGCGCAGCAGGTCGGCGGCAAAGGCGGCGGGCGTCCCGACATGGCGCAGGCTGGCGGCACCGACCCGAGCAAACTGCCACAGGCGCTCGCGTCGGTGAGCAACTGGGTGCGCGAGCGCATGAGCACATGAGGTTCACGCGCTGGAAAATTAGAGGGAGGGAGCGATGCGCACGAGCGTTATGCTGTTGACGGCGACTATGGCCTTTGGTCTCAACACCGATGCGTTTTCGCAGGCGCAGGAGCTGCACGTCGGCGAGAGCATCGTCATCGATGCGCCGCCGGACGCCGTGTGGGCGGTGGCAGGCGATTTTGCGCATCTGGACCGGTGGTACCCGTTCGTAGACGCAAGCCGGCTGGTGCTCGGCAGGAATGGCGAGGTCGGCGCCATCCGCGAGATCCGCCGTCTGAACGGCACCAAGGTGGAAGAGAAGCTGATCGAGTTCGATCCGTGGAATCATCAATTGATGTACACCTATGCCGAGGGCATGCCGCTCACCAGCGACTACTTTGCGACCCTGCAGGTGAGAGACGCCGGCCGCGGCAAATCGCTGGTCGAATGGAATGCACGCTTCAAGCGCCTGTCCTACTGGACCGATCAGCCGCCGGCCGGCCAGGAGGACGCCACGTTGACCAAGATTCTCAGCAACGCCTACAAGGCGGGTTTGGAGAATCTGAAGAAGGTGGTCGAGGCCGCGCAGTGACGGGTCGCAGCGTGCCGGCGAAACCATTAGACAACCGGGAGGAATCCATGATTCGAATAGTGATGGGCGCACTTGCTCTTGCGCTGACGGGGCTTTTCCATGCGGGCGCGGTAGGCGCCGAAGCAAACCAGCTCAGCGTGATGCATACCATCCGCATCAACGCACCGCCGGATGTGGTGTGGGCAATGGTCGGTGACTTCGGCGGCATCCAGCGCTGGTCGCCCGGTGTCGAATCCAGCAAATTGATCCTGCACGACCGCAATGAGACCGGTGCGATACGACAGCTGCGTCGCCGCAACGGCACGCAAGTGACCGAGAAGCTGCTCGATTACGACCCGGGGAATCGGCACATGGCGTATACGTACGTCGACGGCGCTGTCGCGGCCAGCGACTACTACTCGGAGGTCACGGTCCTCGACGCAGGCGACGGCGCTTCCATCGTCGAATGGCGTGGCACGTTCAAGCGCCTGGCCTACTGGACCGACGATCCGCCGGCGGGCCAGGATGACAAGACGGTGTACAACTTTATCGACACCGCTTATCGCAACAGCCTCGCTAACCTGAAGAAGGTGATCGAAGAAGGGCGATGAGCGACGTCCCGGGCTCAGCCCGGATATTTCATGAAGACGCCCCGCAATTCCATGAGTGCCTTAATCCGCGGGCGCCTGCGGGGAGTGGTGCGCGGTAGGGTTTGTACGGCCGGGCTACTCGGGCGCTGGCAGGCGATTTCCGGCCATTTTTGCCATGCCCGTCTTGCCAATAGTCAGGCTATTGGCCGCGACGGTCGAGGCAAAACTGGCTCGGAACTCGCCCGCCATCATCCCGAGTCCTTCATGAAATATCCGGGCTAACCGCTTTCGCCGATCAGATTAGCCCAGCGCATCGCCTCGACCTGCCGCTTGATGACGCTGCTGTGATCCAATGTCGGCACGCGCGCCAACGCACGTTCGATGGCGGAGAGCTCCGCCGTTTCGAGCGCTTGTACAGTCGCCAGCAGGGCGCCCAGTTCCCCCTCGCGGGCCAGCAGCGCTGAACGCACGTCGTCGGCCACGGGCAGCGTGCTCAGGATCTCCGTGAGCCGCGCCGGCAGCAGGGCGTTCACCAAAGACAGCGTCCCGGTGAGGAACGCGCGCTCCTGAAACCCGCGATCCTCGGCGCGTAGCGCACGCGCGAGCAATTCCATCAGCTTCCCGCGCGTGGCGGCGAGGATCAGCAATGGACTGGGAAATTCTGCCCCCGGTGCGCTGCTCACCATGTAGATCAGCAGCGGCAGCCAGCGCTGCGGACGGCGCACCGCCGGGGCGGCGAAAGGCTCTGCGTGCTCGATCGCACGCGCCAGACGCATCAGGGCGTCTTCCAGCTGTGGATATTGGCTCAGCACGGCGTCGATGTCGCGGGTCCTTTCAGCGAGCAGCACCTCGAGCAGATGCATGAGTGCTGCGTGGGAGCCGGACAGGCGGCGCGCGGTGATGATCGAAGGCTTGGCGAAGTAATCGCCCTGGAACAGGTCGTAGCCGAGCTCGACGCAGCGCTCGGCCTGGGTGCGGCTGTCGACTTTCTCGGCGAGCAGCTTGACCTCGAGCTGCTGCAGCCGGTGAGTAACGATCTCTAGCTGATGCGGCGGGAGATCCTGCACGTCGACCTTGACGATATCCACCACCTGCAGGAGCGGCGTGAACTCGCGCTCGAGTCCGCGGAAGTCATCCAGGGCGAGCGTATACCCGGCGGCTTTGAGCGCGCGGCAACGTTCGATCAAGGCGGTGCTTACCTTCACCGTTTCCAGAATTTCCAGCACGATCTTACTGGGCGGCAGCAGCTCGATGACATCGCTCATGAGCAGCGGTGCACTCAAATTGATGAAGCCCGGGTGCTTGCCCAGCACCTCCTCGAGGCCGAGCTCGGTGAAGGCGTGGTTGATCACCGTGGCGCTGGCCAGGAAGTCCTCTTCGAACCTGGCGCCGTTGAAGTGTCCCGCCCGGAACAGCAGCTCGAACGCGGCCAGATTCTGCTTGCGATCCAGAATCGGCTGCCGGCCGAGAAACAGCTCATGCGGCGGCGTATCGGTAAGTGCCGCTGTATCGGAACGAGTCTGTACGCCGGGAACGCTCATGTAATGGTTACGGGTTCATGACAGATCAATCGATGCACCGTTGGTCCTGCACACCGGGCAAGCAACACGCGCGCCCGGTGGCACGCCTAGAAGGGCAGCTGGGCGAGCGGTTGCGCTTCGGTGAGGACCCTGCGGAAGTCGTTCTGGATGCGCTCGAGCGCCTGCACATCATCGGCTTCGAAGCGAAGCACCACCAC
>JBGQKF010000166.1:0-8729 GCA_041499435.1 Gammaproteobacteria bacterium | reverse complement strand
CCCGGCGGTGGAGATCTGCGCGTCGTGGGTGAGCAACGCCGGCAGCGCCGGCCAGCGCACGCCGGGGCGCGGCTCCAGGTGTTTCTCCAGATTGTCGGTATGCAGCTCCACCAGATCCGGAAAGAGATAGTCGCCTTCCCAGTCCTCCGCGGCGGGCACATGGCTGCGCCCGGGTTGAACGTCACGGAAGCGGCCGTCGACGACTTCAACGGTACCGATTGTGGTTTCTTCGCGGGTGAGCAGGCGGGCGTTGGTGATCAGACGGGAAGACACGATGAGGGATCGGGGACAGTGCGCAACTGTGCTAGTTTAGCTTAGCCTCATTCCAACGTGTGCGCCCGCTTGCGCGACCGGCCTGACTCATGAACGCCCGCTACGCTTTGTACTTCGCTCCCGCCGAAACAAGCCCGCTCTGGCGCAGCGGCTCGACCTGGCTAGGGCGAGACGCGTGCAGCGGCGCTTCGCTGCCGCAACCCGCGATCCCGCGCATGACGGCCGAACGCCTGCACGCCCTGACCGCCTCGCCGCGGCGCTACGGCCTGCATGCCACGCTGAAGCCGCCGTTTCGCCTGGCCGACGGCGTGAGACCCGAGATGCTGATCGATGCCATCGGCACGCTCGCGAGCCGGTTGCAGCCGTTCACTCTCCCGGCGCTCAGCGTTGCGATGCTCTCAGACTTCATCGCACTGCGCACACGCGGGCAAGCCGATGCCTTGCAGACGCTGGCGGATCGCTGCGTCGCGGAGCTCGATCGTTTCCGCCGCCCCGCCGGCGCCGACGAGCTCGCAAAGCGCCGCGCCCAGCCGACCTCGACACAGAACGCGCTTCTCCAACGCTATGGCTATCCGTACGTCATGAGCGAATGGCGCTTCCACATCACGCTGAGCGAGCGCATTTTCGGCGTCGAGCGGGATCTGCTGCTGCACTGGCTTGCGGACTACTTCGCAGGGGCGCTGTCCACTCCGACACGCTGCGATGACGTCTGCCTGTTCGTGCAGCAGGATGCGCAAGCCGATTTCGTGTTGCGCCGTCGCTTTACCTTTGGCCAGCGCTTATGAATTATCCAGGCTGGAGCGGCACGATTTCAGGCGCCGACCACGGCCGACAGCATGCTGATGCTGCCGACCTCCACGCCGTCCACGGGAATAGTAACCGCCTCGTCCTCGCGCTGAAGCGCGATGATATAGAGCAATGGCAGATAGTGCTCGGGGGTAGGCACCGATTGACGCGCTGCTTCGCCCAGCATCTCGTAGTGCACCAGAGAAGGATGATCGCGTGCCAGCAGATGCATTCGTATGTGCTCGTTGAAACGCTGCGCCCACTCGTAAGGTGAGCGATCCCCCGCGCGCTTCACCGCGCGCAGGTTGTGCACGACATTGCCGCTGCCGACGATGAGCACATCTTCGTCGCGCAGAGCGGCGAGTCTGCGCCCCGTTTCATAGTGATACTGGGCGGGCTGCGTTGCATCGATCGCGAGTTGCACGACCGGCACGTCCGCATCCGGAAAGACGTGCGCCAGCACCGACCAGGTGCCGTGGTCCAGACCCCACTCCTCATCCATGCGCACCGCCATCGGCGCCAGCAGATCCCGCACGCGTGCGGCAAGCTCAGGGCTGCCCGGCGCGGGATACTGGAACGTGTTGAGCACTTCGGGAAAACCCCGGAAGTCATGGATCGTCTCGGGCGCATCCATCGCCGTCACCGCCGCTTCGCGGATGAACCAGTGCGCCGAAATCGAAACCACGGCTTTGGGTCGGGCGATGCGCTGCCCGATCTGCTGCCAGGCTTGGGTATAGCGATTGACTTCCAGCGTGTTCATCGGGCTGCCGTGCCCGAGAAAGATTGCAGGCATACGCATAGCGGGTTGGCTCATCAAGTGGGCGGGTGGACGATTTCGCGGGCCGGGCTGCGAATCGGCGCCGACGCTTCACCCGGCATCATCTCACAGTCGCCGCGGTGCTGGCGCCAGACCTCGCCTTCAACACCAGTCACGCCGAAACCGTCAAGCGAGAGGCGTGAGCCCCCTCACCCTAGCCCTCTCCCACGAGGGGAGAGGGAACTTTCCCCCTCACCCCTTCTGGGCCCCTTGTGGGAGAGGGGCGCGAGGCTATGACGAGCGCACGAGCCGTTCACTCTTCACTCTTCACCCTTCACTCCTTCACTTAATATTTACTTCCATTTACTTTATTTACTTATGCGCCCCGCCCCCGCTGCTCGACGAGCCCCACCCGCCCGAGGAGCGGCCGTACGAGCTCGATGAGCCGGGGCCGAGATTGATCAGGGTGGTGAGCAGGATGACCACGAGAGCGTAGATCCAGTACCAGGGTTTCATGCTCAATCGTCTCCGTCAGAACCCGCATCGCCGGGGCCGCCGTGCTCGAAGCGCTTGCGCAGCCAGAACGGGATCCACAGCACGCCCAGACCGATCAAGGTCACTAGCAGGTCCTCGTCCTCGTGCGCGATGGCGATCGGGAGATTGATCACCGCCAGGATGATCGAGGCGATGATGGTCGCACGCTTGAGCGCCGGGAGGCTGCCCGTGTCCGCCGCAGCTTCCGGCGTGCGGCGCAGCGCTTCGGACACCGGCTTCTTGGCGAACCACTCCCTCACCTGCGCTTCGCTCACCTGGCTTGCGGCCGACCACACGATCTCGGTATCGCTCGCTTCGGCGGTGAGCTTGGAACCCTCGTGGGCGTAGTCGATGATGCGCGTGCGATCGCCGACCGCGACGCGCCAGTTGAAAGCGCCTGCGGCGTAAATGACTTCCGCACCGTATTGATACAGCTTGTTGTACGTCGCGCCGCGCAGCTCCACGCTGGACGCGCTGCGCTGTTCGGGCCATTCGTCGAGCACTTTCACCCGATCCCAGCGATCCTGCGACTCGACAAGCCAAAGAAAGCCGCGCTTGTCGCTGTACAGCAGATACTCGACCCACTCGGAGGTTTCCTCAGAGCCGGTCTCGCGGCACTTGGTGAATCCGATCATCTCGTATTTGAGTGTATCGATGGTGCCGGCATCGCCCAACGACAACGTGGTGATGACGCGCGCGAGCTGCTCATGCTTTTGCAGCACCACAGCCCGGTCCGTGGAGCAGTCGACCTGAGCGTTGCACGAAGGGCACACGACGTGGAACGCCATGCCGGCCTGATACTTGACCGGGCTGCCGCAGTTGGGGCAGTTGAGCGTCGTGGTTTTGCCGCGATACTTGCCGGCGGTGCGCGCGATATCGATTTCCGAGCGCAGGAGCTGACAGCGCAGCGCCGTGAGATCCACCGATTGCCCAAGATAGAGCTGCGGTGTCGGGCCATCGGAATAGTCGAGGGTCAGAAATCCGTTCCCCGAGCGGAAGTCGGCAACCTTCGCCTCCCAGCCGGTGCCCACTTTGAAGGGCAGCTCCCCCTGCCCGGCCACACAGCGTGCGGTGCGCACGTCGGAAGCGACGAAGCGGTTGCCCTTCATCGTGATCCCGACCCCGGGCTTGAGCTGTTCGAATTGCGGTATGGAGCTGGGAGCCCCTTGCGCGAGGGTGAAGACGTACTGGCCCGAGGCATCGGACAGCCACCCGCCGCTGCCGTCGTCGAACAGGACGTACCACTCATTCCAGAAGCCGTCGTCGTAGCGCAGCTGGATGCGCCCGACCACGGTGAAGTGCCGGCTCTGGTATTCGCCTGAGCTGTTGATCTGGATCGGCGAGTAGTCTTCCAGCACCTGCGACATCTTGCCGATGTCCTTGACCGACTCGGCATCCTTGAGCAGCGTGCTGTGGCAATACTCGCACACCGCCATGACCGAGGCGGTGGAGCGGAACGTCACTTCCGCGCCGCAGCTCGGGCAGGAGACTTTCTGCATCGGCGGGAGCGCCTATTGGCAATGCACACGGGCTTGCACCGGCGTCATGCCCGGCCAGCCACAAGAGTGCCGCATGCGACGCGCCGGGCGCTCGCTTGAAAACGCATCTCGCCTTCAGCCGACCAGCTTCTTGAGGATCTCGGCTTTGGCAGCATCGAACTCGGGCTGAGAGATCAGCTTGCGCTCGAGCAGCGCCTGCAGTTTCTCGAGCCGGGCAGCGGGATCGTCCGCTGACGCAGCCGCCGCAGGCGCCGCCGCGCCGGCCACCGTCGACTTGAGGCTGTCGGCCATGGTCTGCGCCATGGCCAGGCCCGCGCCGAGCGATGCGCCCACGCCGGCGATACCGCCCTCGTTCTGCGCCGCGAGCGGGATCGAATTAGCCACCTGGTACTGCGTGTACTTGGCCATATCGCCCATCATCCCCATCGAGATGCGCGTATCGATCGCTTTCTGCAGGTCTTCGGGCAGCGAGATGTTCTCCACCGCGAAGTTCTCCATGCTGACGCCATAGCGCTCGAACACCGGTCCCATGTCCTGCTTCATCTTATCGGCGAGCAGGCCCTGGTTGGCGGCCATGTCGAGGAACGGAACGGAAGAGCTGCCCAGCGCCGCGGTCATGGAGGCGATCACCAGATTGCGCAGCTGCTCTTCGAGCTCATCGCGCGTATAGACATCGCGCGTACCGCTGATCTCGGTGTAGAACTTCTTGGCGTCGGTGATCTTGTACGAGTACATGCCGAAAGCGCGCATGCGCACCATGCCGAAGTCTTTGTCGCGAATGGTGATCGGCTGCGCCGTGCCCCACTTGCGGCCCAGTTGCAGGCGCGTGCTGAAGAAGTACACATCCGATTTGAAGGGCGATTGGAACAGCTTGTCCCAGTTCCTGAGGTAGGTCAGCACCGGCAGGGTCTGCGTAGTGAGCTTGTACATGCCGGGCGCGAACACGTCGGCGATCCTGCCCTCGTTCACGAACACGGCGAGCTGGGACTCCCGCACCGTGAGGCTGCCGCCGTACTGAATCTCCAGGTCCTGCATCGGATAGCGCCACGCCAGCACGCCGTCGGTATCCTCGGTCCATTGCAGGATATCGATGAACTGTTTCTTGATGAACGAGCCCAGGCTCATGGCTTTCCCTTTTCAAAGAAGTTGCAGGCGCGTGAATCGGTGGATATGGCCTTCCGCGGCGCTCACGACAGGCACGCAGCATTGATCATGCCGACCATGATCGACAGCGCTCCCATCAGGCCGCCCATGGCCACATTGTTGGCCTCGATCGCCGCGTTCATCTGCGGCAGCATGCGGGCGAGGAAGGCATAAGCCGCAGTCTGGACCAGCAGCGCGCCGAGCGACCAGATAAAGAACAGCCAGAAAGTGTCGTTGTGGAGAATGCTGGACACGACGGCAAGGCAGAAGCCGACACCTGCGCCAGCCAGCGACAACGCGGCCGCCGCGTTGCCTTGACGGATGAGTGCGACTTCGTTAAACGGGGTAATCTTGGTGTAGACAGCGAAAAAAGCCGCCAGCAGTGCACAGCCTGACAGCAGGTGAAGAGCGTAAGCATACGCCTGCAGCATGAAGGCCTCCCCGGATCCAAAGTCGAAACCAAGCCGCCGCCAAGAGTAGCCAAATGCCGGAACGCAAGCAACCAGCATGCTCAATCGCACCCTGATCATCTCGGTCTTCGTGGTCGCTTCCTGCGGCCTCGCCTACGAGCTGATCGCCGGAGCTTTGTCCAGCTACCTGCTGGGTGACTCCGTACTGCAGTTTTCCACCGTTATCGGCTGCTATCTGTTCGCGATGGGCGCCGGCTCCTACCTGTCCAGATACGTCAAGGACGAGGACGTGCTCGCCCGCTTCATCGATATCGAGCTGCTGGTGGGCCTGCTCGGCGGCATCTCGGCGGGCGTGCTCTTCCTGGTTTTCGGTCTGTTATCGGCGCCCTTTAGGGCAGTTCTGTACGCCGTCGTGTTTGTGATCGGGGTGCTGGTCGGCATGGAGATTCCGCTGGTCATGCGCGCGCTCAACACCCGCCGCGCTCAGTTCAGCGAGCTGGTGAGCCGGGTGTTGACCTTCGACTATCTGGGGGCGCTCGCGGTCTCGCTCGTCTTTCCGCTCCTGCTGGCACCCAAGCTCGGGCTCACGCGCACGGGATTTCTGTTCGGCATTCTCAACACCGCCGTCGCACTCTGGGCGGCGCGCGTGTTCCGCAACGAGATTCCCGGCGCCAGCGGGCGCGCCTT
This sequence comes from Gammaproteobacteria bacterium, assembly GCA_041499435.1. Taxonomy (GTDB): domain Bacteria; phylum Pseudomonadota; class Gammaproteobacteria; order Burkholderiales; family SHXO01; genus SHXO01. The sequence continues at coordinate 2,640 of JBGQKF010000166.1, read as the reverse complement.
CCGCGGATCGCTGGTGCTCGGGCTGCTGATTGCTGGATTCGCCTTTTCCGACCGGCTGACGCATTGGGGCGAAAAGAGCCTGTTCGGCGACGAGATCATCGCCGCAAAGACCACGCCGTACCAGCGTCTGGTCATCACGCGCTGGAAGGACGATCTGCGCCTCTACATCAACGGCAATCTTCAGTTCTCCTCGCGCGACGAGCATCGTTACCACGAGGCGCTGATCCATCCGGCGCTCGAGCAGCTGCCGTGGGCGCGCGCGGTGCTCGTGCTGGGTGGCGGAGACGGGCTGGCGGTACGCGAGATCTTGAAGCATACGCACGTCGAGCGGGTAACGCTGGTGGATATCGATCCAGCCATGACGGCGATGTTCTCGACTTCGGCGCCGCTCACGGCGCTCAACGGACATTCGCTCACCGACGCGCGCGTCAAAGTGATCAACGCAGACGCGATACGCTGGCTGGAGACGAGCACCGACATGTTCGATCTCATCGTGTCAGACTTTCCCGATCCGTCCAACTTCGCGCTGGGCAAGCTGTACTCGGTGCCGATGTATCGGCTGGTAGCGAAGCATCTGAGCGCGCGCGGTTACCTCGTGGTGCAGTCGACCTCGCCATACTTTGCACCGCACGCCTACTGGTGCGTGAATGCGACGCTAAAGGAGGCCGGCTTTCACACGTGGCCGTATCACGCATACGTGCCGTCATTCGGCGAGTGGGGGTTCATTCTTGCGGCACGACACGGCGAGTTTTCTCTGCCGGAGCGGTACTCGATCGCCACGCGCTTCCTGGATGCCGAATCGACGCGCCTGATGTTCCAATTCCCACCCGACATGCAGCCGATCCCGGTCGAGCCCAACTGGCTCAACACGCAGGCGCTGGTCCACTACTTCGAGCAGGACTGGGGACACTTCGTACGCTAATGGATCGTCGCCGCTTCCTCCTCGCCTCCGCGGGCTGCGCGCTCGCCGGATGCTCGAAGCTCACGTTCCTCGAGCAACCGCCTCTGCTCCATTACCCAGGCATGCAGGACGGGCACTGGCTGCGCGACGGACAATCGCTGCCTGCCCCCAGCGGCGTGATCGTCACCGACGTCGCGATTCTAGGCAGCGGCCTGGCCGGGCTCACCGCTGCGTGGAAACTTGCGAAGGAAGGACACCAGCGCTTCGTCGTCTTGAGCGGCCCGGAGTTTGGCGGCAACGCCGCAGGCGGGCGCTTCGGCGATCTCCCCTTTCCGCGCGGCGCGCACTACTTGCCTTTGCCTTCCCTCGAATCGGTGCACGTGCGCGAGATCCTGGCCGATCTGTCTCTGCTCACCGGCGATCCACTGGCCGCCCGGCCCTACTTCGATGAGTCCGCGCTGATCCATGCGCCGGAATCGCGCGTCTATTACAACGGCAAATGGCAGGAAGGCACGCTCCCCACACAAGGTGTCACCGCCCAGGACCTCGCCGAGCAAACGCGCTTCTTCAAGTACGTCGAGTCGCTCAAGCAGACGCATGGCGCGGACGGCAGGCGCGCATTCTGCATTCCGAGCGAGCTATCTTCCGCCGATCCAAAGTGGCGGACGTTGGATGCGATCACCTTCAAGCAATGGCTGGAGCGCGAACAATACAGCTCTCCTGTCCTGCACTGGTATCTGAGCTACGTCTGCCGTGACGACTATGGCGCGCCTTACGATCGCGTTTCGGCGTGGGCTGGCCTGCATTACTTCGCGAGCCGTGGCGGCCACGCGCGCAATGCAGAGGATGGCGCCGTGCTCACCTGGCCCGATGGGCTGCACACACTGGTGACGCGGCTTGCCGAAACGATCGATCGGCGGCACGGCGGGCGGTCTTGGCGGCAGGACGGCTTCGCCGCGCGCATCGACGAGCAGCGCAATGGCGTGCAGATCCTCGCGCTCCAGCGCGATGGCGACGCTGTGCGCAGCTTCGTGATCCGCGCTCGACGCGCGATCTGCGCCATGCCGCTGCTCGTCGCCTCCCGCGTGATCCCGCATCTAGCCGACTACGGTTTCGATGCCGGCACGCACATGCCGAGCTATGCACCCTGGCTGGTGTCCAACTTTCTCATGCGCCGCTTCCCTCAGGAGCGTCCCGGCGCTCCATTGTCATGGGACAACATCGTGTACAACGGACCGGGCCTGGGGTACGTGGTCTCCACGCATCAGGACATTCGCGTGGCACGGCCCGCGCAAACGGTGTTCTCCGCGTACCAGGCGCTCTCGGGCCGTGCCCCTGCCGACGTGCGTAAATGGCTCGCAGCCGCATCGGCGCAGGAGCTGTACGAAGAAGCAGCCACCGATCTGTCGCGGGTTTACGGCTTTCGATTTCCCCTCCAGACACAGGCGCTCGACATCACCGTGCGCGGTCACGCCATGGCCACGCCGCTGCCCGGCTTTCTGAACAACGCGGGCACACGGGCGCTGCGCCAGACCGATGGCCGGCTGTTGTTCGCCCATTCGGACCTATCGGGGTACTCGGTATTCGAGGAGGCCGCGTGGTGGGGATACCAGGCGGCACGGAAGGTGCTGGGATGAGGAACAGGCGATGACCCATCGCGCAGAAACGAGGCGGGTATGCATGGCATTCATCTCATTGGCGATCTCGAGGGCTGCGGATGCAGCAACGCGCTGCTGCTG
>JBGQKF010000165.1:0-8793 GCA_041499435.1 Gammaproteobacteria bacterium | reverse complement strand
TTGGTGCGCAAGCAATGCCGGCCGGGCTGTAGGCTACAGTGGGGTCACGGTGTGGAGCCCGGAGGCCAAGCTGCTCGGCCGGATTCGGCTGCCCGAGATATGCGGCAACGTCACTTTCGGCGGTCCCAAGCGCAACCGGCTCTTCATGGCGGCAAGCCAATCGCTATACGCCGTCTACACCGCGACCCAAGGCGCGGCTCCCGGCTGAGCTCGACGCGGAGGAATTGACGAACCGGGATTGAGGGTTCCCGGACCGCGGCTCGAAGGGAGCCGGGGCGCGGTCCGGTGTGCTTCTCTGCGCCCTAAGCGTTGGCCGTTGCAGTAGGTACTAAGCTCAGACCGAAGCCGGCACCGCGCTCGGAGACACGCTCAGCAGCTTGACGAACTCCTCGATCGGCAGCGGGCGGCCGACCAGATAGCCCTGAATCTCGTCGCATCCGTGGCGGCGCAGGAACGCGCGTTGCGCTTCGGTTTCTACACCTTCGGCGGTTACGCGAATGCGCAGGTTGTGGGCGAGTCCGACGATCGCCAGCGTAATGGCAACGTCGTCGGCATCGAACGGCACATCCTTCACGAATGAGCGGTCGATCTTGAGCGAGCTCACCGGGAAGCGCTTGAGATAAGCAAGCGAGGAGTACCCGGTACCGAAATCGTCGATCGCCAGGTGAATGCCGATCGCCTTGAGCTCGTTCAGCAGCGCGACGGTCTGCTCCGGATCGTCCATCAGCATGCTTTCGGTGATCTCCAGCTCCAGCAGATCGGCATCCAGACCGGACTGGTCGAGCACGCCGACCACCTCATCGAGCAGCCCCACCTGACTGAATTGCCGGCTGGATATGTTCACCGCCATGCGCACGCTCTGCAGTCCCTGCTCCTGCCACGCACGCGCCTGTGCGCAAGCGGTGCGCAACACCCAGGAGCCGATCGGCACGATCAGTCCGGTCTCTTCCGCGAGTGGGATGAACTGCATCGGCGAGACCAGACCCATGTCGGGATGCTGCCAGCGGATCAACGCCTCGGCACCAGCCAGCGTGCCGGTGCGCAGATCGATCTTCGGCTGATAGTGCAGCAGGAACTCGCCGCGCTCGAGCGCGCGCCGCAGATTAGTTTCCATAGTGAGCCGCTCGAACGAATGCACGTTCATCTGCGGCGAGTAGTACTGGAAGTTGTTCTTGCCCGCTTCCTTGGCGCGGTACATCGCGATGTCGGCCGCCTTGAGCAGGCTCTGCGCATCGTGTCCGTCGTCGGGATAGGCGCTGATACCGACGCTCGCGGTGATCACGAGCTCACGATCGTCAACCAGATACGCGATTGCGAGCGTTTCCAGCACGCGACGCGCGATCAGCGCCACGTCGTTCGCACTGTCGAATTCTTCGAGCGTCGCGACGAATTCGTCGCCACCCCAGCGCGCCAGCGTATCGGACTCGCGCAGGCAGGAGTGCAGACGCCGGGCCACCTCCTGCAGCAGCCGGTCCCCGGCATCGTGACCCAGCGTGTCGTTGATGTTCTTGAAGCGATCCAGGTCGACAAACAGGACGGCGATGGCGCGCCCGTGCCGCTGGGACTGACGGATGGCGTGCGCAAGCTGCTCCTGGAAGGCGGTGCGGTTCAAGAGCCCGGTGAGCTCGTCGTTCCGCGCGAGGTAGTCGATGCGCGCTTCATTTTCGCGGTGCGCCGTGATGTCCTTGCCGATGCCGCGATAGCCGGTGAACTGCCCTTGCGCGTCGAACATCGGTTTGCCGCTTACGCTGGCGTAGCGCAATGCGCCGCGGAAGCGATAGCGGTAGACGAAGTCGCTGAACGGCTCGCGCGCCTGCAATATGCGCTGGTGGAGATCCCACTCCTCCGGTGTTATGTCTTCGATGAATCCGACTTCCCAGGGGCGTTTGCCGAGCTCTTCCTCCGGTCGCTCCGTCAGGCGCAGCTGCGCGCCCGGCGAGAAGTACGTGAAGCGCATCTGCGCATCCTGCTCCCAGAACCAGTCCGAAGACATCTCGGCGAGGCTGCGGAAGCGCTCGCGGCTGTTCTCGAGTTCGTTTAGAGCATGCGTCCGCTGATCCGCGGCGCGCGATTCCGTGAGTGCGACCGAGAGTTGCGCTGCCACGTCTTCAGACAGAGCAACGAAGTCCTCGCTCCACCCCGCCGCGACGTGCGATTCGATGCTGAGCAGGCCGACCAGCTCACCGGCGTGCGTCATCGGCAGCAGGAGCCAGGAGCGAATCCTGGCGTTGTGCAACATCTCCATGATCGGTGTCACACGCGCATCGACCGCCGTATCGGCGATGACCACCGGCCGGCTCGATTGCAGCACCATCCGCAGCGCAGGCGCGCGGCTCAGATCCAGTTTGCTGCCACCTGCATACTCGCAACCGATACCGGCGCAAGCGCACACCGGTATGAGACGTCCTTCCTGATCGAGTACGGCATATGAGACGCGCAAGTGGGGCAGCTGGTTAGCGAGCTGCTGCAGCACTTCATCCGCCAGCTTGAGAAATGGCGTGCCGGCGTTGACGTTCGAGGCGATCAGATTGAGCAGCTCGAGGCGCCGCTGCCGCGCATTCAGCGCCTGGCCCCACGCTTCGTATTGCAAGGTCAGATGGCGCGAGATGACGATGCCGCCAATGGCGAGCAACGCGAACAGTGCGAAGGGGACCTGTACCAGACGCATCCATGCCATCCACACCTTTTTGCGCGGCACGCCTACATACGCGGCGAGTGGATAACCGTCCAGGCGCTGATAGGACAGTAAGCGGTAGACGCCGTCGAGCGGGCTCGGCGCTTCCACGTGTCCCCTGTTGCTCGGTGTTGCGCCGAAGGCGGCCTCGGTCACTGGACCACCCCACGGCTGGGAATAGACCTGGTCCTCCCCCTGATCGTTGGGGAAGCGACTCTGGAAATAGCCGTCGCTGCGCACGATACCGATGACCGCGTCCTGCGGCAGATCCAAGTTGTTCCAGATCTTCTGCTGATTGCGCAGAGGAATCACGGCGGAAAGCACGAACAGCTTGCCACCCGCAGCGCTGCGCGCGGTGCGCCGGAGCGGGATGATGCGCTCCGGGACGACCACCCCGCGGATCGGTCGTGCGACGGCGAGACCCGGCGCTTCGAGCGCGGCACGGAAGTCTGCCGCCGAGTCCGGTATCTGCTTGATCGGCGGCAGCGGGGTCCCGGGAGGCTTGAGCGAAGAGAGCAGCCAATTTCCCTCGAGGTCGAACAGATTTACCGTAGCGATCTCCGGGGAGTTGCGCCGATATCGCTCGAGAACCATGTGCGCAGCGGGCAGATTGAGCAGCCCGCCGCGGTCGACGACATCCTGGCCGAGGTTATTCAGAGCGGTGTCGAAGCGGTCGAAAAAGAAGCTCGCCGACCTGGCCGCGAAGCGCGCGAGATTGTCGAGCTGGGCGTACTCTTCCGACTTAGCGGCGTTCCAGGCATAGACGCCGTATCCGGCCGTGGCAAAACCAGCCAGCAGGATGAGCCTCAACAGCGCGGATGCGAATCGACTGCGGCCTCCACGAATGCCTGTGTCCGACATGGATGTTTCGTTGGGACAAATTGAAATCGAGCGCGGCCGATGCGTCTGCCGGCCTTGGCAGGGTGTGACACCGCTCGCGCCAGCTCGTTATCGGCCGCAGGCAGACAAAATTGAACCCCGAAAATGGAACGAACGGCCGGGGCTGCCGTCGTGTGGGATGGTCGCGGAGAGATTCGTTCTAGAGTTGCGCAGCGCTGACTTCGCCGCGATCGATCGTGTACAGGGCGTCAAGCATTTCGCGCGAGTGCGACAAATCCGACTCGGTGAGCAGGATCGACAGACCCTCCTGCTTGAGGCCGGCAATGACCTCGGCCAGCCGGCGGGCCAGCACCGGCGCTACACCTTCGAACGGCTCATCGAGCAGCAGCACCTTGGTACCGCTCATCAGCGCTCGCGCGAGCGCGACCAGCTTCTGCTGTCCGCCCGAAAGCTGGACCGCCTTGCGCGCTGCGAACGCCTGCACCTCTGGAATCATCGCGTACACTTTCGCTAGGCGCAGCTGACTCTCCGGTATGGCTGAGGCCCACGCGGGCAGCAGCACATTCTCCTCGACCGTGAGATCGGGGACCAGCCGGCGATCTTCGGGCATGTAGCCGATGCCGCAACGAGCCCGCAGGTGCACCGGCAGCTCGTCGAGCGTGCTGCTTTCGAAGTGCACGGAGCCATTGCGCGGGCGCAGGATACCCATGATCGAGCGCATCAGCGTGGTCTTGCCGGCGCCGTTGCGGCCGATCAGTCCGGTAAATTTTCCGGCCGGCAGCTCCATGCTGACGTTGCGCAGAATGCTGACCGGGCCGATCGAGACATCGAGGCCTTCAATCCGCAGCACGCGACGCCTCCTTGCCGGCGGATAAATGCAGCTGCTCTCCGATAACGTAGCGCAGCACCTCCGCATGTTGCAGTACTTCCTGCGGCTCGCCGTCGGCGATGATGCGGCCTTCGTAGAAAGCCAGTATCCGGTGCGTGTACCGGCTTACGATGTCCATGTCATGCTCGACGAACAGCACGGTGGCGCGCTGCGCGGCGAGCGCCGACATGACCATGTCCATCAGCCGGAACTTCTCGTCGGCCGACACGCCGCTGGTCGGCTCATCGAGCAGCAGCACGCGCGGCCGGCCGGCCACCGCCATGGCGATGTCGAGCGCCTTGCGTACCCCTTCGGGCAGCAGGCCTGCCGCCTGCGTGCGATAGCCGCCGAGGCCGAAGTCCTCGATCAGGCGATCGATTTGCGCTCGCGCTTCAGGCTCGCTTTGCCGGGGCGCGCTGCGCGAGCGGCCGGCGATGCCAACGCCCACACGAATGTTCTCGTAGACCGACAACGTGTTGAACAGCTGCGGAATCTGGAACGAGCGGCAGATGCCCAGTTGCGTGACCTGCCGAGGCTGCATGCCGGTGATGTCGCGATCCTGGTAGAGGATGGTGCCCGCGCTCGGCTTGAGGTAACCGGTCACCATGTTGATGAAGGTGGTCTTACCGGCGCCGTTGCTGCCGATCAGCCCGACCACGCTGTCCTGCTCGATGCGCGCGTTGATATCGTTGGCCGCGGTGACCGCACCGAAGCTCTTGCTCAACCCTTTTGCTTCCAGAATCGTGGCCATTTCAGGCGATACGGCGGCGTGCGCGAAACGCCGACCACAATCCACCGGGCAGGAAGATCATGACCAGCAGCATGGTGATGCCGAGCGACATCTGCCAGGTGTTGGGAAAGCGCTCTAAGGCGAAGGTGCGCACCGCCTCGAAAATGCCGGCGCCAAGGAAGGGCGCGAACACGCTGCCGGTGCCGCCGAGAATCGCAATGAACACGAATTCACCGGAGGTGGTCCAGTTGGCGGTCGTCTCCGGATCGACGTGGCCGATCGCACCGGCCATGAGCGCGCCGCCGATGCCGGCGAGCGTGGCGCTGATCACGTAGTTGAGATGAATCACGCGACGCACCGATTCACCCATGTATTCCACGCGCAGCTCGTTGTCGCGAATCGCGGTGGCGAGCCGTCCCAGGTGCGAGCTCCAGTAGCGATGCATGAACGCCGCGCATACGACGCCGAGCAGGCAGGCGAACGCGAAGATCACATAGCGAGCGCGTCCTCCGCTCAGCGCGATGCCGGCGAAAGTCTTGACCGACAGGCCGAAGCCGTCGGTGCTGCCGAGCTGTGATGTCTTCACCAGCAGCCCGTAGAGAATCATCGAGAAGGCAAGGCTCAGCATGGCGAAGAAGATGTCGCGATATCTCGCCAGCAGCAACCCGAGAATGCCGGCAACCACCCCCGCGAGCAGCGCCCCGGCTACGACCATCACGAGCAGATCGGACAGATTGAAGAAGTGATCCAGCGTGCCCGCGGCGTAGGCGCCGAGACAGTAGTACAAGCCCTGTCCGAAGGAAACCAGGCCGGTGCGCATCAGCAGTGCCATACCGAGCACGACAATGCCCAGATACACGCCGACGGTGCCGAACGAAAGCGCCCACTGCGGCAGGAACAGACCCACGATGAGCAGCACCAGCAGCGCTGCACTCAGGCCGATCATGGTGCGATCCTAGAACGTCGTGTGCGTCTTTGCTTCGTTCATATCTTGCGTGACTCTGCGGCGGCGAACATGCCTTTGGGGCGGACAATCAACACCAGCGCCATTACGACATAGACGCTGAAGAGCTCCACCTCGGGCGCGTAGTGCACGGCCGCCGAGCGCACGAGCCCGACGATCAAGGCGCCGAGCGCCGCGCCGGCCAGGCTGCCCAGCCCGCCCACCACGACGATCGCGAAGGCGAGCACGATCACCTCCGCACCGATCCCGGGCTGCACTGACGTGGTGGGTGCGGTGAGGGCGCCGCCCAGCGCTGCGAGCATAGCGCCCACCGTGAATGTCACGAGATAGACACGCGAGACGTTCACGCCCATCGCCATGCTGATCTCGCGATCGTGGATCACCGCACGCAGGATCTTGCCTTTGCGCGTGCGATTGATGACCAGCGCCAGGACGACGCCGACGACGACCGCCGCGGCGACCAGCACGATACTGTAGACCGGATAGATGAGATGCCCGAGCTGCAGATTACCGAGCAGGCTGTAGGGCTCCGATACCAGAAGCGGATCGACGCCGAACACCAGTTTGGTGAGGTCTTCGAGAATCAGGAACAGCGCATAGGTCACCAGCACCAGCACAATCTCTTCGCGGCCGTACATGAACTGCAGCAGGCCGCGCTCGATCAACACCCCGGCGACCAGGCCCACCACGATGGCCGCCACCAGCAGCACACCGTAGCTCTCCACCGGGGCATGGCCGTGTGCGAGCCAGTAGGCGACGAACGTGCTCGCCGTATAAGCCCCGAGCGCGTAGAGGCTGCCGTGCGCGACGTTGAGGATCTTCATCACCCCATAGACCAGGGTGAGCCCCACGGCGATGATGAACATCCACGAGGCGTAGAGGATGCCATCGATGATGACGGCAGGCAGCTGGGTCATCAGGAGTCAAGCATCAGGGAACAGGGAACAGGGAACGGCGAACAGCGCCAGAGTGCAGGAACGCTGTTGCTCCCTCCCCTGCATAGCGATGCATAGCGGGGGAGGGCTGGGGAGGGGGCGGCCACGAATCACCAATCACGATTCACGAATCACGGTTTCGCGGGCTTCATCCCACCCTTGATCCAGTCCGGGCTCGACATGCCTTCGGGCGGTTGCACGCGTTCGGCCGCATAGCGCTTGATGTTGACCACAGTGACCGTGCCGTTCACGAGCTTGGTGGTGCCGTACGCTGTCCCCGATGCCGCTTGATGGCCTTTCCCGAGCGTCATATTCATCTTGCCGCTGGGCGAATCGAAGCTCAGGTGCTCGAATGAAGCGATGATTTCGTCCTGGCTCGGGCCGACCTGATAGGCCTTCTCCATCTCTTCTTTCACGCCTTTGTTCGCGCCCATCGGGATCGCGGCCGACAGCTTTGCGATCTTGGCCTTCTCGTACGCCGCCTTCAGGCCCAGGATACCGAGCGCCGTGCTGTACGCCGGATAGTTCGGATTGACACCGCCGGACTTCGCTTTGTAGATATCCTTGAGCCACGTGTTGAGCGCCGAATCGGGCGCAAACACGCCGTGGGTTCCTCGTGCACCGACGATGGTGTTATCCGGGATGTTGCTGCCGAGGCGATGGAGATAGGGTTCGCCGGCAACCAGGATGAGCTGGCTCTTCTGGAACAATGCGCGCGGCACCGACTGCAGCATGAACGCCTCGAGATCGCCACCCCACAGGCTGGAATGGATCACGTCCGATTCCGATGAGATGAGCGCTGAGATCTCCGCCCCGTACTGACCCGCGCCGAACTTCGGCATCTGCGACGTCGTGATCTTGGCATCGGGCTCGAGCACACTCATCGCTGCCGTGAAATCGGCCCAGGAGTCCTGGCCCCACGCGTAGTTCTGGTTGATGCCGGCGTAAGCCTTGACTTTGGGATTGACCTCGTTCAGGTACAAAGCGGCGGCGACCGCGTCCATCGTCGCGTGCGGGCGTGTGCGGAAGACATACTTGTAGCTCGCCTCTTCGAACACACGCGGGGTGCCGCAATCGAATAGAACAGTGAGCTTCTTGAGCTCTTCGGCGACCGGGGCGATCGCCAGGCAGTCGCCGCTGGAGATATAGCCGATGACGAAATCGACATCGCTGCGCTCGACCAGGTTGCGGAACTCGGTGACCTGTTTGGTGGCGCCGCCGGCCTCGTCGACGATCACCAGCTCCAGCGGCGAGCCCCCGAAACCTTTGGTGTTGTACGGGGCCGGCGCCTTGCCGGCGTTGATCGCTTCGACGATGGCCTCGGCGGCCTGCTTGGCCGGCACGCCGAACGGCCCGGCCGCTGGTCCGGACAGGAACGTGACGAAACCGATGCGAATCGGCTTGGCCTCTTCCGCCTGTGCGCCGGTCGCCAGCACGCACAGCAACATGGACGCCAGTACGCAGGCCGGCCGAGTTAAGCAATGGCTCATGGCTCTCTCCTCCTGTGTTTCTTGTACTTGAACCGAAAAAAAGTCCAGCCGGATTGAGACAGCTCCAGTGCTGGACGGTTGCCGCGAAATCTATCAGGTTAAAGGGGGATGCTCAAGCGACGGGCTGCGCGGGGAGGGAAGGAGGGAATGACGGAAGGAGGGAAGGAGGTGAGCCCCCTCTCCCCGGCCCTCTCCCACCGGGGGAGAGGGAACTGTAGACCCCCTCCCCGCGCAGCCCGTCGCTTGAGCATCCCCCTTTAACCTGATAGATTTCGCGGCAACCGTCTAGCAC
>JBGQKF010000164.1:0-8794 GCA_041499435.1 Gammaproteobacteria bacterium | reverse complement strand
GCCCGACGCATCCGCGCTATCTCGGCGGCTATGTGCGGCTCGGGACCGAAGTGGCGGCCGACGATTTTCAGCGGCTGGTGGAAGCCTTCAAAAGCGGCGGCACCAAGCCGTTCCAAGGGCGCGGCGAGTCCTTTGCGCAGGCCATCGCCGAATCCACGTGGGGCTTGCAGGTCATCACGGCGAAGAAGCTGCTGCCGGAGTTGCCCGATCTCGCATCACGTCTGCAGGCAGGCGGCGCTGTGCTGGAGGTGGGCTGTGGCACCGGTAATCTGCTGATGCAGCTCGCCAAGGCCTTCCCCGCTGCGCGCTGCGTCGGCGTGGACATCGATGTTGAGAGTTTGCACATCGCCCGAGAGAAGATCCAACAGGCGCAGGCCGGCAGTCGTTTGCAGGCGCTTGAGGGCACGATCGCTTCGGCGACGCAGCCGGGGACGTTCGACACCGTGGTCATGGTCGAGGTGCTGCACGAAATCGCACCGCACATCCGCCCGCAGGTGATCCAGGAAGGTGCCGCAGCGCTCAAGCCCGGCGGCTGGATGCTGATCGTCGACGAAACCTATCCCTCGACGCTGGAAGAAATGCGGGAGCCGCAGTTCAAGTTTCCGCTGATGACCGGGTTCGAGGAATTGTTCTGGGGCAATGTACTGCCCACGCGCGAAGAACAGGAAAAACTGCTGCGTGACGCGGGCCTCACCGGACCGATTCAGCGTTCGATCATTGGGGAGGGGTTTACGGTGCTGGCGACGCGGAAAGCGTGAAACACTAAACCCAACACAGAGGCAACCTCTGTGTTGAGGTTTAGAGCGCGTATTTGACCACGATCCGCGCCGCATGCCCCTGGTCGCTCGCCCAATGCATATACGCTGAGCACACCTGCTTCGCGTTCTCGCTGTGCGCGCGCTCGACGGGCGGGTCGACGAAGCGGGCGCCGCCCGCGTCCTGCCCCATCATCACGCGGCTCTCGCTCCAGGGCTGTTGCGAATTGTCTGCACGGCTGAACAGCAACACTTCGCTTACCTGTGCTTTGGCCGGTACGATCGCGCAAACCGCAATACGCGTCGCCTCGCTCTCCGAGCAGGTGCTGCGCTCCGCAGCGAATGCAATCTGTGCGCCCTTGCACGCTGGGACTTGCACCAGTCCCTCCACGCCATCGGCACCTTGTCGTCGCAGTTCGGAAGCATGTGTCTGGTCATCCACCGCGCGATTCACGACTTCCAGACGAGCGGTCGAGGCCTCCAGAATCTTCACCTGTTGTTGCAGCTCCTGCCGCAGCGCGTGCGTCTCGTCGCGTTGCGTCTGCGCACGGTATTCAGACAAGGCATATCCGGCCACGGCAGAGGCCGCCATGATGATCAGCAGCATCATCAGAGAGCGAAAGCCGCCGCGCTTGGTCCTGCGATCGCCGGCAGCTTGTGCGCGCCAGCTGTGAATGAGCTGGAACAGCGCCGTGCCGATGGTGGCGGCAGCGCCGATCATGGCGGCTAAGACGGAATCGGACAGGCCCACGGCGTCGAGCTCCTGGAAGGCTTTCTTTGGAAGTTAGCGCAATCAAAGCGATAGAGCCGGCGCGTCAAGTGCTCGCGGTGCTCGCGCCCCGATCGCAAATCCGGAAGCAAATTCTATGTCAGGCTACCGCAACGTCATGCCGCGCGGCGATAAAGCAGATCCCACACCAGATGGCCGAGCTTGCGCCCGCGCTGCTCGAACTTGGTCAACGGACGATGCTCCGGCCGCGGTGCATAGTCCGGCACAGTGTTGACGAGCAGGGGCTCGCGGTTCAATACGTCGAGCATCTGCTGCGCGTAGTCTTCCCAGTCGGTGGCCAGATGCAGGTAACCGCCCGGCGCCAGTGAGGATGCGAGCAGATGCACGAACGGTGGTTGAATCAGGCGGCGCTTGTGGTGGCGCTTCTTCGGCCACGGGTCCGGGAAGAAGATGTGCACGCCGCAGAGCGTGCCCGGGGCAATCATGTGCTCCACCACCGCGACGGCATCGTGCTGGACGATGCGCACATTGGTCAGCGCCTGGGCCGCAATCAGCTTGAGCAGGCTGCCTACGCCAGGGGAGTGGACTTCGATGCCGAGATAGTTGTTCTCGGGATGAGCCTGTGCGATCGCGGCAGTGGTCTCGCCCATGCCGAATCCGATCTCGAGCACAATCGATGCGTGTCGTCCGAAGGCCGCATCGAGGTCGATCTGCTTCGCGGCGAATGGAATGGCGTACTGCGCGAACAGCTGCTCGTACGCACGCTTTTGCGCGACCGACATACGACCTTGGCGCAGCACATAGCTGCGGATCCCGCGGCGGCGCTCGTCGCCGGGGGGGTCGAGGTCAGAGTCGCTCATACGAGAAATGTCCGCGGATGCCGGGCGGCACCGCGGCGAAAGGCTGTGCGTTCAGGCGGCCTTGTTGTGTGCAGACGCGATGACGCCGGCAGTTGGCGAGCTCGGGGTGGCCGTGTAGAGTTTCTTCGGCATGCGGCCGGCGAGGTAGGCATCGCGCCCGGCCTCGACCGCCTTTTTCATCGCACCGGCCATACGGACCGGGTCGCGCGCCGTTGCGATGGCGGTATTCATCAGCACGCCGTCGCAGCCGAGCTCCATCGCAATGGCGGCATCGGACGCGGTGCCTACGCCGGCATCGACCAGCACCGGGACCTTGGCATTGTCGATGATGATCTGCAGATTCCACGGATTCAGGATGCCCATGCCCGAACCGATCAGGGAAGCGAGCGGCATCACGGCCACGCAGCCGACATCCTCCAGACGCTTGGCGATGATCGGATCATCGGAGGTGTAAACCATCACCTCGAAGCCTTCCTTCACCAGCGTTTGCGCGGCCTCGATCGTTTCCACCACGTTCGGGTAGAGCGTCTTGGGGTCGCCCAGTACTTCCAGCTTCACCAGCGAATGACCGTCCAGCAGCTCGCGCGCTAAACGCAACGTACGCACCGCGTCCTCCGCGCTGTAGCAGCCGGCGGTGTTCGGCAAAATGGTAAAGCGGCTGGGCGGCAGGGCATCGAGGAGGCTCGGCTCGTTTGGATTCTGCCCGATGTTGGTCCGGCGAATGGCGACGGTGACGATGTGAGCGCCGCTCGCTTCCACCGCCGCGCGCGTCTCATCGAAGTCCTTGTACTTGCCCGTGCCCACCAGCAGGCGCGACGAGTAGCTCTTCCCTGCAATGACCAGTTGATCCATGGTGTTCAGCCCTTGCGAATTCCTAAGTACGCGTTGGCTTCGTTCAGCCGCCGCCGACCGCGACTACGATCTCCAGCCGATCGCCGTCCAGCAGCTTCTGTTCGGCGAACCGTCCGCGCGGTACGATCTCGCCGTTGCGCTCCAGCGCGATGCGTTTGCCGGCGAGCGCAAGCTCCTCGATCAGTTGTGCGACGGTGAGAGAAGCCTCGAAACTGCGCGGCTCGCCATTGATGGTGAGAGCGATCACGCGATGAACTCAGGACGTTGGTACGATAGGGGCAATTCTAGCACGCGAGCCCCTGGACGACCTGCGCCGGATGCGCGCGATGGGAGGAGAAACCGCATGACTTGGCTGCGAGACCATCGGCTTTGGCGCTGCATCGCTCTGTTGATCTTTGCTGGGTTGTCGCCGGTACTGGCGCAAACGCCGCAGAGCCCCATTCCCGAGGGGCCTTTCGGCGACGCGATCCGTCTCGGCGAGCGGATCCTGACGCATACTACGCAGGCGGTTCCGCAATACAACGGCAGTGCGCTCAACTGCACGAGCTGCCATCTCGATGCCGGACGCAGACCGTACGCCTCGCCCTGGATTGGAATCTGGGGGGTGTTTCCCGAATATCGCAGCCGCAGCGCGCGCGTCAATCTGATCGAGGACCGTGTGAACGATTGCTTCGAGCGCTCGATGAACGGCCGTGCCTTGCCGGTGGACGGAGTCGAGATGCGCGGCATCCTCGCTTACATGCAGTGGCTGTCGCGCGGTGTACCGACCGGACAGGACGGGCCCGGCCGTGGCTTCCAGCGCATTGCCGCTCCGCTGCCGCCTTACCCGAAGCGCGGCGAGCGCATCTATGCCGAGAAGTGTGCGTTGTGTCACGGCAAGGATGGCGAAGGCACGTACAACGAACAAGGCGAGATGGTGTTCCCGCCGCTGTGGGGTCCGCGCTCGTTCAACATCGGCGCGGGCTTGGCGCGCGTCAACACCGCCGCTGCCTTCGTCAAGACCAACATGCCGTTCGGCCAGGAAAACACACTCAGCGACCAGGAGGCTTTCGACGTGGCGGCGTTCTTCACGCACCAACCGCGGCCGGATTTCCCAGGCAAGGAGCGCGACTGGCCGAAGGGGGATAAGCCGAAGGATGCGAGGTATTGAAAGGCCGTGAAGGGTGAAGAGTGAAGAGTGAATGAGTGAAATCTCCCTCCCCTTGTATGGGGAGGGCCTGGGGTGGGGATGGGGTAGCGCGACATCTTGAGATCCCATCCCCCACCCAACCTCCCCCTTGAAGCCCTTGAAGGGGGAGGAGCGTAAGGCGATACCCTTAGAGCTTCACACCGTCACTCCTTCACCCATTCACCCTTCACGATCTGAACCCACGAGGCTGCAATGGAAACCCCAAAACTCAACCCCCCGCCTAACACCTGCGACTGCCACATGCACGTCTACGAAGAGCGCTTTGCGCTCGCGCCGACGGCGACGTTCAGGCCGGCACCGGCGCCGGTCTCCGAATATCGCAAGGTGCAGGCGGCACTGGGATTGCAGCGCGTGGTAGTAGTCCAGCCGACCGCCTACGGTTTCGACAACACCTGCACGATGGAGGCAGTTGCCGCACTCGGTCCGCAGGCTCGTGCTGTTGCGGTGGTCCCGCCGGATGTAAGCGACGCGGAGCTCGAGCGTCTCACCGCCGCCGGCGTCCGCGGGCTGCGTTTCTTCATGCTGCCCGGCGGCGTGTTCTCATGGGAGCAGCTGCAACCGCTGGCGGCGCGCGTGGCGAAGCATGGATGGCATGTGCAACTGCAGCTCGACGGCCGCCTGCTGCCGGACCACGAACAGGCGTTGCGCACACTGCCGTGCGACCTGGTCATCGATCACAACGGCAAATTTCTCGAGCCGGTGGCGACCTCACATCCCGCGTTCCAATGTCTGCTGCGCCTGCTGGATACGGGAACCTGCTGGGTGAAATTGTCCGCCCCTTATGAGACGTCGAAGTCCGGGCCGCCCGCGTATGCGGATGTGAGTGCGCTCGCGCGCGAGCTGGTCGCGCGTCATCCTGAGCGTTGCGTGTGGGCCTCCAACTGGCCGCACCCGAATCGCAGTCCTGTGCCCTCGAATGCAGCCATGCTCGATCTGCTGCTCGACTGGGCGCCCGACGCCGCTGTCCGGCAGCGCATACTCGTGGATAACCCCGCGCGGCTGTACAGGTTCGCGTGAACGTTCAAGAGCGGGTCAGCGCGATAATACGTAGGCGCAGGTTGCCCGGATGCATGGTGAAGCTCATCACCTCGTCGACTGTCTCACCAGTGGACGTCAGCTCAAACCCGTTCAGCGTGGTCGCCAGCGCCATCTTCGCTTCGAGCATCGCGAGATAGCGCCCGGGGCAGAAGCGCGGCCCCGCGCCGAACGGAATGACGACGCGACGCGCGCCCGAGTCGGCCACCTGTCCCCCCGCATCGAGCCAGCGCTGCGGCTTGAACGCCTGCGGCTCGGGGAAACGCTGCGGATCCAGGCCGGGCGGTCGAGTGAGCGCGATGACCCGTGATCCCGCCGGCAGTGCGACGCCGGCCAGGACGGTATCGCGAGTCGGCGACATCCCCTGCAGCGGCGCCACCGGTTTGAGGCGCAGCGCTTCCAGCACGACAGCCTCGGTGAGCGGCAGCGCGCGCGTCGCTTCGAATGTGGAGATGACCACTGCGCTGCCGATCGCAGCTTGCGCCTCGCGCCTCACAGCCGCCTGCACATCGGGATTCAGCGCGAGCAGATGCATCGACCACGCCAGCGTGCCCGCCGTAGTATCTTCGCCGGCGAGCAGCATGGTCATGACGTTGGCCACGAGCTCGTTCTCGCTGATGCGTTCTGCTTCAGTAGCGGCGAGCAACGCGTGCAACAGATTCTCCGGAGCCGCTTTGAGCTCGGGCCGCGCAGCGATCTGCGCTCTTGCGTTCTCGATATACCCATGCACCGCGTGCGCGGCGGCTTGCAACGAGGCCTCGAGCCTGCGATCGGCTCCGGTCTTGAACCAGCGCCACAACGGGAAAGCGGCGTAGAGACGGCGATTGAAGCCGGAGAAGATGCGGTCGAGATGCGCCTGCAGCGGATCGGGCTGATCGCGCTCCAGCGTCGCGACATCGGTACCGAAGGCAAGCGAGCAGATCACGTCGACGGTGTAGCGCGTGAGAATGCTGCGAACCTCGACCGGGCGAGCATCGGCACCGACCTTCAACCAGCGGCGATGCAGTCGCTCGCATGCTGTGGCTACGGTGGGGAAGAATCGCTTCAGATGCGCCGGGTCGAGCGCGCGTACCACCAGCGGGCGCTGTCGCCGCCACTCATCGCCTTCGGCACCGAACACACCGATGAAGCCAAGCTCCGCGAACAGCGGGCGGATGACGCGAGAGCGAGTGAAGTCATGTGGCCGTTCGCGCAAGCCCTTCATGGTGGCTTCGTGGTCCGACAGGATCACGACAAACTTGCGCCCGAACGGGACCTTGTACACCGGCCCATATTCTCGCGCCCACGCCTCGAATATCAGGTGGGCGCGCTCGGCACGAAACTGATGCAGGCAACCGATCAACGGCAGACCGCGCGGGCCGGGCAATGAGGCGACGCTGCGTGGAGCGGGTGAGTTCGTGCTCAGGATTGCCGACATCAGTGCTTGGACTTGAATTGAGTGATTGTCGATTGTACGGCTTCGCTTCGCCGGGTGCGGGTAGAGTTCACCGGATCTGCCGGCTGCGCGGCAAAATGCATTAAAATCTCAGTCGGAGCGCGGGCGTAGTTCAATGGTAGAACGGCGGCTTCCCAAGCCTCAGGCGTGGGTTCGATTCCCATCGCCCGCTCCACCCCAATCCTGTTTCGTCGGTTGTCTGCGCTTCTACCGGTCGACGGGGCTGTTATGATCAGGGCGACATAGTCTGACTCGCACGCGGCGGATGACCAAGGTCTACATCGGTTGCGGTGCCGGGTTTTCCGGCGACCGCTTCGACGCGGCGGTGCCGGTGGTGGCCACACTATCGGCGCTGCGCGGTGAGCGCTTTTTGATCTACGAGGTGCTCGCCGAACGCACGCTTGCGATCGCGCAGAAGCTCAAGCGCGAGCATCCCGACCGGGGCTATTCGCCGTTTCTCGATACGTATCTGCCGCTGGTGCTGGCCGACTGTTTTCACAGCGGCATCCGCATCGTGACCAATATGGGCGCTGCGAATCCGCTGGGTGCTGCCCGGCGCGTGCATACGCTTGCACGAGAGCTCGGCTTGCGTGGTCTCAAAGTCGCCGCGGTCACCGGCGATGATCTGCTCGCCACCATGTCCGAAGCCGAAATTCGGTCGCAACCGGTGATCGAAGGACTCGCGCTCGGCGATCGTCCGATCGTGGCGGCCAATGCGTACCTGGGTGCGCAGCCGGTTGCCGACGCGCTCGCAACGGGAGCTCATATCGTGCTGGTCGGTCGCACCACAGATGCTGCGTTGTCGTTGGGACCGTTACTTCATGTGCACAGGTGGCGCGCCGATGCGCTCGATCTGCTCGCACAGGGGACGGTGTGCGGTCACCTGCTCGAATGCGGAGCGCAGGTTTCGGGCGCGTATTTCCCCGATCCCGGGTTCAAGGACGTGGACGATCTCGCCAACGTTGGCTTCCCGATCGCCGAAATCGGTGAAGATGGCGATCTGATCATCACCAAGGCGTCGAACACCGGCGGGCTCGTGAGTCGCGCGACGGTGACCGAGCAGCTGCTCTATGAAGTGCACGATCCGCACAACTACCTCACGCCCGACGTGACGCTCGACATCGGTGAGGTCGAGCTGGAAGAGATCGGGTCACATCGTGTGCGCGTGCGCGGCGCGCGCGGCAAGGTGCCGCCCGACACACTCAAAGCTACGGTGTGCTTCGATGCCGGATGGCTGGGAGAAGGAGAGATCTCCTATGCTGGCCCCAACGCGCTGCCGCGCGCGCAGCTCGCCGCTGCGGTGGTGCGCAGCCGCTGCAAGAGCATCGGCATCAGCGATACCGTGCGCGTAGAAGTGCTCGGTACGCAAGCCATCTTCGACAGCAACACGCAGAACCGACGCACGCACATTGCGTTTCCATCGGACGGTGAATATCGCCTGCGCGCCGCGGTGCGCAGCGCCGCACGCGAAGTGGCGCAGCGTGTATCCGATGAGGTGCTGAGCCTGTATTGCTCCGGTCCCGCGGGTGGGGCCGGTGTTCGCCAGCACGTCACTTCGCAGGTGAGCACCGCCTCGATTCTGGTGGACCGTGCGTGCGTAGAGGCGAGAGCCACGTTGGTGGAGGGGCCATGAACGACGTCGAAGTTGCGCTGCATGCGGTGGCGCATGCCCGGGCCGGCGACAAAGGAAATCGCTCGAACATCAGCGTGATTCCGTACCTGCCCGAGGCTTTCCCGTATCTGGTGGAGCAGGTGACCGAAGCCCGCGTGCTCGCGGCGCTAGCGCACAAAGGCGCGACGGCGTGCAGGCGTTACGTGCTGCCGAAGCTGCCGGCAATGAATTTCGTGATCGACGATGCGCTCGAAGGCGGAGTCAATTTCAGCTTGAGCCTGGATGGGCACGGCAAGTCGCTGTCGTTCCTGGTGCTGGGGGATATC
>JBGQKF010000163.1:0-8800 GCA_041499435.1 Gammaproteobacteria bacterium | reverse complement strand
GCGATGACCCAGGGGGACGCCCCATCGATGATCGCGGCCTCTTCGATCTCGCGGGGCACCTCGCGCATGTACGTGGTGAGCAGCCAGACGGTGAAAGGACAGGTCAGGACCAGATATGAGATCGTCAGCCCGGTGCGCGTGTTGTACAAGCCCAGCGCCCGGATCAACTCGAACAGCCCGGACAGCATGGCGATCTGGGGAAACATGGACATGGACAGAAAGCTGACCAGCAACAATCCGCGCCCGCGAAACTGCAGGCGTCCCAGGGCATAAGCGGCGATCAGGCCCAGCAGCAAGGCGATAGAAACGGCCGCGCCGGCAACCAGAAGGGAGTTGACGATACTCCAGCCGAACGGCTGCTCGCGGAACACCGCAACGTAGCTCTCGAGCGACCATGATACCGGCAGAAAACTAGGCTGCAGCGCCTGCGCTCCGCGCCCCACCGATGTGACGAAGGCATAGTACAGCGGGCCCACCGAGAACAATACGATCGGCGTCGATGCCAGCCACAGGAGTGCGGCGCGGCGGCGCTCGCTCATTGGGACACCGCCCCCTGCGTGAGTCGGACTCGGCCCGCGACCATGATGACCGCGATGCTGAGCGCCATGACCGCGAACAACAATGTCGACGCGGCTGAGCCGTAACCCAGGTCCTGAAAGTCGATCGCCTGCTGGCGCGCATAGGACGACATCGACATGGTCTCGGCGCTGTTGGGCGTCAAAACGTAAATCAGATCGAACACGCGCAACGCATCCAGCGCGCGAAACACGACCGCGACCCACAACGCCGGCCGGATCAGCGGCAACGTCAAGTACCAGAACTGCTGCAACGGGTTCGCGCCATCCACGCGCGCCGCCTCAAAGACCGACCGTGGGATCATCTGCAACGCCGCCAGCACCAGCAATGCGACGAACGGTGTGGTCTTCCAGACATCGACGATGACTACCGTCACCATCGACAGCAACGGATCGGCGGTCCACGCGAGCGGAGTCTGGATCGCCCCCACGCGCAGCAGCACCTCATTGACGATGCCGAACTGATCGTTCAGCATCCAGCTCCACATCTTCGCCGAGACGATGGTCGGTACCGCCCACGGCACCAGCACCGCCGCCCGCACCAGAGCGCGTCCGGGAAACTGTGCGTTGAGTACGAGGGCGATGCCTACGCCGAGCAATCCCTCCAGGCTCACGGACACTATCGTGAACAGCAGCGTGTTGAGCACCGCGCGCCACCAGTCGGGGTCGGCCAGCACGCCGAACCAGATGCCGTCCGCATAGGCGAGGTAGTTGCGCAAGCCCACAAAGCGCGCCGGTTCAGCGCCGGCCAGACTCGCATCGGTCAGGCTGAGCCAGATGCTGCGCGCGAGCGGCCAGCCGGCAGCCAGTGTCAGGGCGAGCAGCAGCGGAGCGAGCAGCATCCATGCGTTCGACGATACCCTGTCGAACCAGGCGAATCCGTATTTACGCGCCCTGCTTACCATCGGCCGACCCGTCGCAGTCGTTCCAGATCGCGTTGCAGTTCCTGCAGCGCTGCGTCCGCGCTTTGCTGGTGTGTGAGCGCTCGATGCACGGCACTCCATATCTTGGCGCTCACCTGGTTATAGCGAGTACCGACGCTGCCCGAAGGGCGCGCAACCGCATGCTCGATCAGCGGTTGCAGCATGGCGAAGAACGGATTGGCAGCAAGCACCTCGGGATCCGTGTAAAGGCGCGCGATGGTCGGGTTGTATCCGCCGGTCAGGGCGCGCCGCTTCTGCTCGGCCGCGGAAGTCAGGTACACCACGAGGCTCGCGGCAGTGGACGCGCGCGGAGAGTACCGAGATACGGACAACTGTCCGCCACCCAGTGTTCCAACATGCTGTCCCGTGTCGTCGCCCGCCGGCAGCGCGGCGATGCCGACGCGCCCACGCACGGGGCTGTCTTGCGCATTGGCGAGCGCCCAGGCATAGGGCCAGTTGCGCATGAAGACGGCATGTCCGCTCTGAAACAGCGCGCGCGCTTCTTCTTCGGCGTAGTTGAGCACGCCGGGCGGGGAGATGTCGTTGATCCAGGTGGCGGCTTCGCGCAACGCGGAGCGCGCTGCTGCATCGTCGGCCTGGGGCTTGCCGTCGACTGCGACGATGTTGCCGCCGCCGCGGCTCGCGATCCATTCCAAAGCGTTGCAGGTCAAGCCTTCGTAAGCACGACCCTGGAACACCAGACCCCACAATCGCGCATCGCTCGCGCGCTCGGCGGCCTGGATTCGCCGTGCGGTATCGGCGAGCTCCCGCCAGGTCTGCGGAACCGGCGCGTTATATTTTTCCAAAAGGTCTTTGCGGTAATACAGCACACCGACGTCGGCATACCACGGCAAAGCGACCAGGCGGCCACGCGCTTTCGCTCCAGCCAGCGTTGCCGGCAGATGCTCGCGCAACGCGTCGCCCGCGAAGGCGGTGAGGTCGACCAGGTGGGCGGCCAGAATGCCGCTCCAGACCACATCGAGCTGGAACACGTCGATATCGGTGGCCTGTGCGGCGAGCATCTGCTGGAACAGAGCAAGGCGCTCGCTCGCGGAGTTGGGCACCGGCACCAGACGCACTTGGTTGCCGGTCGCCTGCGCCCACGCCTGAGCACCCTCACGGCACAGCTCCAGCTCGCGTCCCAATGCGCTGCAGGCGATGGTGATGGTCTCGCCCGCTGCGGCGAGGTTCGTGGACAACGCGAGAAGAACGGCTGCCAGCCAACAGCGCGCTCGGCGCATCGAACTGCCGAGCGGTGGTGAATCCTTAGCGCCTGCGGCCACCGATCAAAGAGCCCAGCACGCCGCGCACCACTTGCGAGCCGATCGAGCGCGCTGCACTCTTCGCGGCGGCCTCGAGCATGCCTTCGCGGTGTCCACCACGCGGGCCGGTCGAGCCGAGCAGAATGTTGCTGAGCGCACCCATGACGCCGCCGCCTGCGCTCGGTGTGGCGCCGCTCGGCGCCTGCGACTGAGGTGCACCGCCCGCCGGAGCGGAAGCCGTACCCATGCGCGTTTGCGCCGCGGCATTCAGCTTTTCAAACGCGGATTCACGGTCGATGGTCTGCTCATATTGTCCATGCGCTAGGGACGAGCCGATGCTTTGCTGCCGTTCCTGAGGAGTGACCGGACCGATGCGACTTGCCGGCGCCAGGATCCAGGCGCGCTCGACCACGCTGGGCCGTCCTTTTTCGTCGAGAAACGAAACCAGCGCTTCGCCGACGCCGAGCTCGGTGATGGCCTTCTGCGTATCGAGCTCGGGATTCGCGCGCAAGGTGGTGGCAGCGGTCTGCACCGCCTTCTGATCGCGCGGCGTGAACGCGCGCAACGCATGCTGCACGCGATTGCCGAGCTGACCGAGCACAGTGTCGGGGACGTCGAGCGGGTTCTGCGTGACGAAATAAACGCCGACTCCTTTCGAGCGGATCAGCCGCACCACCTGCTCGATCTTCTGCAGCAGCGCTTTCGGGGCATCGTCGAACAGCAGATGCGCTTCGTCGAAGAAGAACACGAGCTTGGGTTTGTCCGGATCGCCCACCTCGGGCAGCGCCTCGTACAGCTCGGAGAGCAGCCACAGCAGGAAGGTCGCGTAGACGCGCGGGGCCTGCATGAGCTTGTCCGCGGCCAGGATGTTGATCACGCCGCGACTGCCGACGGTCTGCATCAGATCGGCGACGTTCAACGCGGGCTCGCCGAAGAATTTGTCTGCGCCCTGCTGCTCGAGGGCGAGCAGGCCACGCTGGATCGCGCCGACGCTCGCGGTGGAAATGTTGCCGTACGAAGTCGTGAACTGCTGTGCGTTGTCGCCGATATACTGCAGGGCCGCGCGCAAGTCCTTGAGATCGAGCAGGAGCAGGCCGTTGTCATCGCAGACCTTGAACACCAGGGTCAGCACGCCTTCCTGTGTGTCGTTCAACTCCAGCACGCGGGCGAGCAAGAGCGGGCCCATCTCGGCGACGGTCGCGCGCACCGGACTGCCCTGTTCGCCTAACACATCCCAGAATGTGACCGGGCAGCCGGCGAACTTCGGCACGTCCAGCTTGAGCGAATCGAGCCGCTCTTTGAGCTTGGGCGACAGCTCTCCAGGCTGGCTCAGGCCCGCGAGATCGCCTTTGACGTCGGCCATGAACACCGGAACGCCGATCGCACTCAGCGCTTCGGCCATTTTCTGCAGCGTCACGGTCTTGCCGGTGCCGGTCGCGCCGGTGATCAAGCCGTGACGGTTGGCCATCCCGGGCAGCAGGCAGAGCTCCTGCTTGCTCTTCGCGATCAAAAGCGGTTCGACCATGAGGCGCTCCATGCTAATATTTAGCCCATTATATCTGCACGCAAAATCAGCCGGCGCTTCCGGTTGAGCGCAGCGCTGCAGAGCTCCCATTCGAAGGGGCGCCGGCGATTGCCAGACGGCGCTGCAAAGCCATGGCAGGACACAGCAAGTGGGCCAACATCAAGCACAAGAAAGCCGCGCAGGATGCCAAGCGCGGCAAGATCTTCACCCGCTTGATCAAGGAAATCACCGTCTCCTCCCGCATGGGCGGGCCCGATCCCGACACCAATGCGCGGCTGCGGCTGGCAGTGGACAAGGCGTACGAATCCAATATGCCGAAGGAAAACGTCGAGCGCGCCATCAAGCGCGGGAGCGGTGAGCTCGAAGGGATCAACTACGAGGAGGTGCGCTACGAGGGCTACGGCATCGGCGGGGCCGCGGTCATGGTCCATTGCATGACGGACAATAAGACGCGCACGGTCGCGGATGTGCGTCACGCCTTCGTCAAGTTCGGCGGCAATCTCGGCACAGACGGCTCCGTGGCATTCTTGTTCAACCATTGCGGACAGCTCGTGTTCGCGCCGGGCACCAGCGAGGACAAGGTCATGGAGGCGGCGCTGGAAGCAGGTGCCGACGACGTGGTGACCAACGACGATGGCAGTATCGAGGTAATCTGCTCAGCCAACGATTTCGTCGCGGTCAAACAGGCGCTGGAGAAAGCCGGGCTCAAGCCTGAGCTCGCGGAGGTGACGATGAAGCCGACTACGGAGAGCGAGCTCAAGGGCGAAGATGCGGCGAAGATGCAGAGGCTGATCGACGCCCTGGAAGCACTGGACGATGTCCAGGACGTCTATACCACCGCCGTGCTGGAAGAATAGCCTGCCCCTTACCGTGAGCGGCGGTCCGCAAAGCATTGCCGCCATCCGCATCCTGGGGGTCGATCCCGGGTTGCGTGTCACCGGCTTCGGTCTGATCCAGCGCACCGGACAAAAGCTCGTATACATCACCAGCGGCGTCATCCGCACGCCAAATGCGGAGCTGCCGCTGCGGCTCAAAGCGATTCTCGACAGCCTGAACGAGGTGATCGCACAGCATCAGCCGGCGCAAGTTGCGGTGGAAAAAGTTTTCGTGAACGTCAATCCGCAATCGACGCTGCTGCTCGGACAGGCACGTGGCGCGGCCATCTGCGCTGCCGTCTCGTGCGGGCTGCCGGTATCCGAGTACACGGCGCTGCAGGTCAAGCAGGCCGTCGTGGGCAACGGGCACGCGGCGAAAGAGCAGGTGCAGGCGATGGTGCGCCGGCTCTTGGGACTGCCCGGCGATCCCAGCGCGGATGCGGCCGATGCGCTCGCGTGCGCCATCTGCCACGCGCATGGCGGCCAGGGGCTCGGCGCCATTCCCACCGCCGGTTACTCGATGCGCAACGGGAGGCTCGTGTGATCGGACGCTTGTCCGGCACCATTCTGGAGAAGCATCCGCCGCTGGTGCTGCTCGATGTGCAGGGCGTGGCCTACGAGGTCGATGTGCCGATGAGCACCTTCTATCAGCTGCCGGCCACCGGCGCGAAGGTCACGCTGCACACCCATCTCCTGGTGCGGGAAGACGCCCATCTGCTGTACGGATTCGCCACCGAGTCCGAGCGCGTTGCGTTTCGCCAGCTGCTCAAGATCAGCGGGATCGGTGCGCGCACCGCGCTTTCCGTGCTGTCCGGTCTGACCGTGGACGAGCTCTATAAGGCGGTGGCGGTGGAAGATGTCGCCCGGCTGATCAAGATTCCTGGCATCGGGCGCAAGACCGCCGAGCGCCTGCTGCTGGAGTTGCGCGACAAGCTCGACGCGGGCCTCGCCACGACGAGCGCCGCGCGACCCCAGTCGAGCCGCGGCGATGCGTTGCATGCGCTGATCGCGCTCGGCTACTCGGACAAGGAAGCGAACGCGGCGCTCGGGCGGTTGGATGCGGCGCTGCCCGTGCCTGAGGCGATTCGTCAGGCGTTGAAGCTGTTGTCTAAGGTGTAGTCCTTGTCGTTTTCCCCCGACCGCGGTCGCGCCCGGCTCAGTCCCCCGACGAGATGCTATGATTCGCCAGTTTTGAACCCTAACGCCTAAGCTTGACGCATGCATCGGTTGCGCTTCTGGGCCGTCGTCGCGGGTTTGCTGGCGGTAACTCAAGCCACGGCCGCGACCGACGAGCTCAAGCAGGAAGCGATCGCCCGGCTGGCCGCCAGCCATGATCCCGCGATCCCGGTCGCCATCGGCCGCGTGTATGTCAAGCAGGCCGGCCTGCTCGCTGCGCAACGTCTGCTCACCGAGCGCGGCGAAGCCGAGCAGCTCGGGCCGCAGTGGGGACCGCAGGCGCCCGAATGGCGTGCCGCAGAAGCCGAGCTCACTGGGGTCATCGACGCCGTCATCGCCCGCGGGATCGAGGACCCTGCCTGGCTGCGGGAAGCCTGGGCGGGCGTCAGCGCCCCCATTCTCAACGCCGAGGAAGCCGATTACATCGCACAGCACTTCGCCACCGAGGGCGGAGCCCTCCAGCGGCAGGTGATCGAGATGCTGATCGTGGGCGAGACGCTGATGGCTTACTACACGTTCACCGATCGCCTCCGCTACGATATGCGCGGGTCGGAGCGCGAGGTTGTTGCGCTGCAGACCGTATGGTGGGAGCGGGAGCCTTTCAAGCTGCACGACTTCACTGCCTATCCGGAAGCGATGCGCTTCGCAGGCACCGATCCAGGGGTCAAATACTGCAAGATGCTGGCGATCCAGGGTATCGAAACCATCAACGCGCACTACGCCGTGGTGGTGGGCGAGACTGTGGCGGCGCTGCGTGCCCAGCAAGGCCGGATCGATCCGTACATCGGAGCGTTTCGCACCCGCACTGGCAACACTGGTCGCAACGATCAATCACAAGAAGAGAGCATCAGTCGATGAAGCAGGCGGTACCAGGCGCGGTTCGGGGAATTGGCATGGTGGTGCTGGCGATGCTGTGCGCGCTGCCCGCGCTCGCCGCGAAAGCGGACAAGATCGAGGAACTGGTCGCTCTGCACGATCTCAGAACAGCGGTTGCCATCGGCAACTACTACTTGAAGCAGCGTGCCCTGTTTGCGGTGCGCGAAGAGTTGACCCGCATCGGCACGGAGCAGAAGCTCGGACCGCAGTGGAATCCGGCCGACCCGCGCTGGCAGCAGGCGCAAACCACGCTCATGAGCGCTGCGGTGAAGCATATCAACCGGGACTTCTCCAGCCTGGAGTGGCTGTCCGAGGAATGGGGTCAGCTGAACGACCGCGATTTCAGCGAGCGCGATATCGACGTCCTGCTCTCGCACTTCCATACCGAGTACGGGCGCAAGCAGATCATGATCGTGGATCACGGTGTGGCGGTGCACGTGCAAAGTGCGCTCACCTTCAGCGGCAAGATGCAGTACGACGTACCCGGTCTTGAGCAGGATCGCGATCTGATGCAGCATCTGTTCTTCGACGAAGATCGCGACATGCGCTTCAACATTGCGGATTCTCCGGAAGGCACGCAGTTCGCGATGTCGGCGATGGGCAAGCGTTATTTCGTGAATGCCATGCTCAAGGTGAGCGGCATGATCAGTCGTCGCCTGGATCAGACGGCCGATGCGCTCCCACGCCTGGTTCGCGACGCCGACCTCCAGGCGCAACCAGCGGTGCAGGCGTTCCGCCGCGATCACGAGGGATGACCCTGAACGGGAGCGCGTTGAAAGCCAGCCCTAAGCCGCATCTTGCTATATCGAACCTTCGCCCGCATCGGCGCGTGCCGTCGCGGGCCTGTCGTCGGCGGATGGTTGCAGCATGATCGAGACCGACCGACTCATCGCTCCCGCCGCCACGCCTCAGGAGGAGGCGGTTGAACGCGCGCTGCGGCCCCGGCACCTCGGCGAATATATCGGCCAGGAGAAGATCCGCTCGCAGCTCGCCGTCTTCATCGAAGCGGCGCGCCACCGGCGGGAGTCGCTCGATCACGTCCTGCTGTTCGGTCCGCCGGGGCTGGGCAAGACCACGCTGGCGCACATCATCGCCAAGGAGATGGGCGTCAACCTGCGCCAGACCTCGGGCCCGGTGCTGGAGCGTCCCGGGGATCTGGCGGCGCTGCTCACCAACCTGGAAGCCAACGACGTTCTGTTCATCGACGAGATCCATCGTCTCTCGCCGGTGGTCGAAGAAATCCTCTATCCGGCCCTGGAGGATTTTCAGATCGACATCATGATCGGCGAGGGCCCGGCGGCGCGCTCGGTGAAGCTCGATCTGCCGGCGTTCACGCTGGTCGGGGCGACCACGCGCGCCGGCATGCTCACTAATCCCCTGCGCGACCGCTTCGGCATCGTCTCGCGCCTGGAATTCTATTCACCGCAGGAGCTCGCGCAGATCGTCGAGCGCTCGGCGCGGCTCCTCAACGTCCATACCAGCGCGGAAGGCGCCGCCGAGATCGCCTTGCGCTCGCGCGGTACCCCGCGCATTGCCAATCGGCTGCTGCGCCGTGTGCGCGACTACGCCGAGGTCAATGCACGCCGTG
>JBGQKF010000162.1:0-8856 GCA_041499435.1 Gammaproteobacteria bacterium | reverse complement strand
ATCTCTCACCGAATCATCATCTGATAACCGAGGTCGTGGACCAGGCACAGAACCCGGCCAAGCCGGTCACCGTGCATCCGATCGTGTTCCGCGACGACAAGAATTCACGCAAGCTAGGTGAGAAGCAGGCAGTGCCCACGCCGGCTGCGGCACCCGTCGATTCCTAAAGTAGAATGGGGCGATGAACGATGCCCGCCCCGCCGCTTTGCAATCTGCCGTCCATGCGCAAGCGCTGACCAAGCGTTACGGCGACGTCCTCGCCGTAGACAATCTGGAGCTCGAGATACCGGCCGGGCAGTTCTTCGGCCTGCTCGGTCCCAACGGCTCCGGCAAGACCACCACTATCCACATGTTGTCGACGCTGATCCGTCCCACCGCGGGCAGCGCTGCGGTGGCTGGCTACGATATCCGCACACAACCGATTGCCGTGCGCGCGAGTATCGGCCTGGTATTTCAGGACTCCGCGCTGGATCGCACGCTTTCTGTTGCGGAGAATCTGCGCTTCGCCGGCCTGCTGCACAACCTGACTCCAGCGTTGATCGAGCAACGCAGCGGTGAGCTGCTCGAGCTCTTCGGCTTGAACGACAAGAAGCATCGGCCGGTCGGTTCGCTCTCCGGCGGCATGCGCCGTGCGCTGGACATCGTACGCGGGGTGATCCATCACCCCCGGATATTATTTCTGGACGAACCTACCATCGGCCTGGATCTGCCCAATCGCCGCAAGATCTGGCGCTTCATCGAACGGCTGCGCACGAATACCGGCATGACGGTCCTGCTCACCACCCACTATCTCGAGGAGGCCGATGCATGCGATCAGGTTGCATTTATCTACTCGGGCAGGATCGTAGAGCGTGGCACGCCGCGGGCCCTGGTCGACGAGCTCGGCCGGCATATCATCGAGATCGAGGCAAGCGATCCGAGCTCTCTGATCGAATCGCTCAAGCCGCGCCTGGGACCGGCTCTCAAGGAAGGTGATCTGGCGATGTTCCGCTATGCGCTCGAAGATCTGGGCCCGATCGCCGCGCTGCAGACCGAGCTTGGACCCCGCGTGAATGCGCTGCGCATCCGGCGCCCGAACCTGAACGATGTATTTCTCTGGGTCAATTCCTCGCAGGCGCAAAAATGATGGTGCGACCGATCTACGCAGTGCTCGAGCGCGAAGTGATAAAGATGTTCCGACAGCGCACGCGCCTGGTATCCGCGATGGTGCGGCCGCTGATCTGGCTATTCGTCATCGGCGCGGGCTTCGGCACGGTGCTCGCCCGAGCAAGCGGTGTTGACTATCAACAGTTCCTGGCACCCGGTGTGCTCGGCATGACTGCGTTGTTCGGGGCAATGCTCGCGGCGCTCACCTTGGTGTACGACAAGGAATCGGGTGTAATGCGCATGCTGATCATTGCACCCTTCGCGCATTACTGGATCATCATCGCCAAAACGCTGTCGGCCGCGCTCGCCGGAATGGTGCAGGCGCTGCTGCTGCTCGTTATCCTCGCGGTGCTGGGCTATCTCGATTGGAAGATGAGCTTTGCGCTGCTCGCACTCGGTATCGTCATGGCGGCGCTGTCTTGCGCCGGCATCGGCATCCTCGTCGCAGCCTTCACACGCACGCTGGACAACTTCGCCGCGATCATGAACTTCGTAATCTTTCCGGTGTTCTTTCTGAGCGGTGCGCTCTATCCGATTGCCAATCTGCCGGCGCTGCTAAAGCTGGCCGCGATGGTGAATCCCTTCACCTACGCGGTGGATCTGCTCAAGCATGCGATGCTGGCGCCGCTCACGCAGAGCGGGACATCGGAGTTGAGCGTGGCGGTGGATTTCATCGTTACGGCGGGCTTCACGGTACTGGCCGTAATCGTTGCGAGCTGGAGATTCTCACGCGAGCAGGGCTACGAGCCCCTGATTCATATCCTCACCGGGAAGCGCGGCTGAAAAGCGCCGTCGCGCGCTTGTGCGTCAGTGATGGTGGCCTTCGGGGCCGTGCACGTGACCGTGGGTAAGCTCTTCGTTGCTTGCCGGCCGCACGCCGATCACCGTGCAGGCAAAGACGAGAGTACGACCGGCGAGCGGATGATTGCCGTCGACCACAACCTGCTCGGCAGTCACATCCGTGACCCTGTAAATACGCGATTCATCAGAATCATCGGGGCTGCCCTCGAATTGCATCCCGACGTTCACGTTTGCGGGAAACAAGTCACGCGCTTCCATGCGCACCAAGTCATCTTCGTACTCGCCGAACGCATCGTCGGGCTCGAGGTCCACGCGACATTCGTAGCCGACGTCCTTTCCCTCCAACGCCTCCTCGACGCGCGGGAAGATGCCATCGTATCCACCGTGCAGGTAACTCACCGGCCGCTCAGTGCGCTCGATCAAACCGCCGTCGTCGCCGAACAGCTCGTAGCTGAGCGACACCACCGTATCCTTGCCAATCTGCACTAGTTCAGTCCTTTGACGAGTTTCAGTACTTCCTGCGCGTGGCCTTTCGGGTTCACACCGTACTGCGCGTGGCGAACGCTGCCCTTGCGGTCGATGATGAACGTGGAGCGCAGCACGCCAGTTCGCTTCTTGCCTTCCACTTCCTTTTCCTGGAGCACACCGTAGCGCCGGCACACCTCGCCCTCGGCGTCGGCCAACAGCTGCACCGAGAGCCCGTGCTTGTCGCGGAAGGTGCCGTGGCTCATGCAATCGTCCATGCTCACCCCGAGCACGACTGCATTCAACGCGGCGAACTCGTCGTCCAGGTCGCTGAAATCAATCGCCTCCAGCGTGCATCCGGGTGTGTCGTCTTTGGGGTAGAAATAGAGCACGACGTTCTTGCTGCCCTTGAAATTAGCGAGGCTGACCAGCTCCATATCGGCGTCCGGCAAGTCAAAGCTCGGTGCAGCTTCGCCTTCCTTCAACATGTGAGCTACGCTCCTAAGCAACAGGGGATTGCGGCCGATTCTAACCGATTTTGAATGCACCGGCTGTTTCGGTCCGGCAACGCACACACGAGCATATCCCGCCACGCACAGACCCGCTGTGGACGGCCATGGCTCGACAGACCTGCGAGCGCCGGGCCAGCTTATTCGAATGGCATCGAACACCGATGGCACGAGCTATGCGACTTTGCATGGCTATAATCCGCGCATGCATCGATCGCAGGATCAGCGGACACTGCTCGGCGGCTTGACCGCGCGTGCGTTTCTCGCCCGCCACTGGCAGAAGCAGCCGCTGCTGATTCGCGCTGCGTGGCCCGGTTTCCAAGGCCTGGTTACCCTGCAGCAATTGCTTGGGCTCGCTTGCCGCGACGACGTGCGCTCGCGTGTCGTCATCCAGGAAGGCCGCCAATGGCAGGTCGAGCACGGTCCGTTTACGCGCGCTTACTTTCGCAAGCTGCCCAAGCGTGGCTGGACTTTGCTCGTGCACGACGTCAACCATTTCCTGCCGCAAGCGCGGGCACTGCTCGAGCGCTTTAGCTTCATCGGTTTCGCGCGCCTGGATGACCTGATGATCAGTTACGCGCCGCCTGGCGCGGGCGTGGGACCCCACTTCGATTCGTATGACGTGTTCCTGCTGCAAGGTCCGGGACAGCGGCGCTGGCAGATCAGTCATCAGTCCGACCTCGCGCTCAGGCAAGATGCACCGCTGAAACTCCTGCGCAAGTTTCGCCCCGAGCACGAATGTGTGCTTGAGCCCGGGGACCTGCTCTACCTGCCCCCCGGTTGGGCGCACAACGGCGTCGCGCTCGAGGCGTGCATGACCTATTCCATCGGCTTTCGCGCGCCGGCGTGGCGTGATCTGGCCATCGAGTTTCTGCGCTATCTCGAAGATCGCGTCGACACGGAAGGTATGTACCAGGACCCGCAGCTAACGCCCACGCAACAACCGGGGCGCCTAGCTGTGCAGATGACCCGCGAGGTAGCGCAGCAACTGGAGGGCCTGCGTTGGCGAGCGAGCGAAATTAGACGGTTTCTCGGTCAGCATCTGACCGAGCCGAAGACGCACGTAGTCTTCAAGCGTCCGCAGCCGGCCCTCAAGAAAGCCGCTTTCTTGAGCCGCGCGCGGCGCGAGGGTCTGCGCCTCGACCTGAAAACGCAAATGCTCTACACGGGCGCGCTTTTCTTCATCAACGGCGAGACGGCACAGGTGAGCGGGCGCGCACGCGATACCTTGCGCGAGCTTGCCGATCGTCGCTGTCTGGCGAGCGTAGACAGCAGTCAGCGCGGCCTCGTCACGCTCCTGTATGAATGGTATCTTGCCGGTTATCTCGGAGTGGCAAGCGGGGAGGCCTGATGAGCACTGAGCCAAATTCGCAACAACACAATCTCGACGGCAACAACGAGTACGAAGCGGCACTCGACACCTTGTTTGCGCAGTCCGGACGCACGCTACGCATCTTCGATCGCGCCCTGAGCGCGGCTTACAACTCGCCGCACAGGTACGATCTGCTCCGCGGCTTTCTGCTCTCGAGTCGTGAAGCGCGCATTCGGATCGTGGTACACGACGCGTCCAATCTCGCCCGCGATTGCCCGCGCATGATCAACCTCCTGCGCAATTTCAGCCACGCTATCGGCTTCAATGAGACGCAGTCTGAAGCCAAGGGCGTTTATGATCCCTTCGCGGTGCTCGATGAGCTCCATTACGTACACCGCTTCCACTATGACGGACCGCGCGGCGTGCTTGCGCTGGAAGAGGCTCAGGGCGCGGCGGGCCTGGTACAACGCTTCGACGAAATATGGGAGGCTTCTGCGCCAACAGTTTCGGCAACGACGCTCGGCTTGTAGCGTTTCGAGAGACCAGCAGGCGCACGCTTATGCCAGAGGGATCGACCAAACTGAAGGTACTGGATTTGTTTGACAAATCTGCTAACATTGCCGCTTCTTCAGGGGAACCCCCCCGCGGAGGAGAAGTTTTTAAGAACTAGGCTTTATCCCAACAGTGAACCTCGCTTAAGGAATTTCGATGAAATACGCCCTCGTCGTTGGTGCCATCCTGGCAGTTACTCTGACCGCTTGCAGCAAGCAAGAAGCTCCAGCGCCTGCTCCCGCGCCAACTCCGGCAGCGCCGCCGCCAGCAGCTGCTCCGGCGCCAGAGGCCACTTCGGGCACCGCCACCACGCCTGCGCCCGCGCCGGCACCCGAAGAAAAGAAGCAGTAGTCGAGCTTGGCTGGATCCCGGGATCAGAAAGAGCCAGCCTCTTAAGCGGCTGGCTCTTTGGTTTTTTTCCCTGTGCCGCGTGGCCACGCGGTCCTAGCGGACTGAGACTTCAGATCCGGGATGTTGGCTATTGTTGTCGCCATCTGGCGTCAAGTGATCTGGCGCCATTCCGAACCTCCGTGCTGCTCGGCGATTCCGATCCAGTCGGGCGTGCATCCCAGGGCCTGCGACAGGGCCTGACGCGCCAGCTCGGGGCGGTTGTTGGTCTCACTCAGGTGAGCGGCCATTACGTGCTGGAGACGGTCGCACTTCACCGCAAACAGCAACTGCGCCGCTTGCGTATTGTCCAGATGACCAAGCCGGCTGGCGATGCGCTGTTTGATCGGCGCCGGATAGTCGCTGGACTCGAGCAGTCCAGCATCGTGATTGCACTCCATTACCAGGGCATTGCAGCCGCTCAGGCAGGACCTGATGTGAGGCGTGACGTGCCCCACGTCGGTCAGGATCCCTAAGCGGCGAGCCCCATCGCTGAAGACGTATTGAGCCGGTTCGCGCGCATCGTGCGGCACGGGATAAGGCTCGACCAGAACGTCTCCGATCGCAAACGCTGAATAGCCTTGGATCAGGTGCAGCTCGATGTCGGGTTCAAACAACCTCTCCAGCCCCCGGTACGTGCCCGCTGTCATCCACGTGGCGAGTCCATGCTTACGCGCGAAGCGCGCGACGCCGCCGATGTGATCGTCGTGCTCATGCGTGACGATGATGGCGGACAGATGTTCGGGGCCTAAACCCAGTCGCGAGAGACGCCGGGTCGTCTGGGCGACGCTGAATCCACAATCCAGAAGAACTCGGGTCCTGCCGGCCTCCACCAGCAGCGCGTTACCCTGACTGCCACTCCCGAGAGACGCGAACCGCACTTTCAGCGCGCAAGGAAACGGAGCAGCATGGGGGCCCCCGGGTTCGGCGTTATTTCAGGTCCTCCTGCAGGACGGTCAGGATACGCGCCGCGGTATCGGGTTTTGCCGGACTACCGTCGGAGCTCAGCACTTTGACCTCGGTCCCGGCCTTCGCTTCTGCAATGACGATGCGATAGTCCTTGGACTTGGCCTTGGTTTCATCGCTGCGCCAGAATGCAAGGCGCGACCAGAAGCTCGGTTTCTCGACTTCGACCTCGGGATTGAGATACTTGACGTAGTACAAGCCGCCTGAACGGTCGCGATCCTGGACGGAGAATCCGAGACGATCGAGCGACAGCCCCACACGCCGCCAGGCACGGTCGAAGTCGTCCTTCAATACCAGTACCGGCGTGCCATTCACCTTGCTCACCACTGCGCGCGGGTCAGCCTTTGCTGTCTGACTCGGAGCTGTTTCCTGGGACGGTCCACCCTCCACCTTGGCCATGAAGCGACGCAGCATCTCGGCCTCGAGCTCCGGATCCGAGGGGCGGGGCTGCCATACCGTGCGTCCGGTCTGGCGCATGTTGGCGTCATTGACGTACATCTCGTACATACCGCGATGGGAGATATACACTTCGGTGGTCCCGGGCTTCTGTCCTCGCTCGATACGCGTATGGAACTTGTCCCGCTCGGGAGAGGAATACGCCTGGTCGAACACTTTGCCCAGCAGATTGCGCACCATGCCCTGTGGAATCTTGGCGCGGTTTTCCGCCCAGTCCGTCTCCATGACGCCAGTCTGCTTGTTTTCAGATACCAAGATGAATCCGTTTTCCTGCCAGAACTCCTGCAGCGCAGACCATACTTGATCCGGCGGCGCATCGACCACCAGCCAGCGCTGGCTGCCGGCGCGCTCGATGTGCGCCTTCGCAGTCGCCGGCAGCACAGCGGGGCTGGCCGCCCCAGCAGCGGGCTTGGCCTGATTGTAATCGGAGTAGTTCGCCGACGAGCTGTCGGGAACGGCATAACGGTCGCTCGCGTTGGGCGAGGTCAGATCGGGCGGAATCTCGAGCGGCTTTACCTGCTTGGCCTCCGATTTGTAGTCGATCTTCTTGGGCTCGAGGACCGAGGAAGAGCAGCCGGCCAGCGCAGCCGCGGCCAGGCAAACGAGTAGCGTCGAATTGTGCTTCATCTTGCTCGAAACTGATTTCCGTCTTCAGGTAACCGGCATTCGTAATGCGATGCCGGCCTGCTCCATCGCACCTCGGAGCAGATCATGGAACGAAGACGACAGCGGTGTCAGCGGAAGGCGGATGCCGCCGTGGATCATCCCCATCTCCTGCAGCACCCATTTGACGGGGATCGGATTGGCCTCCACGAAGAGATGCCGATGCAGGCCGAGCAGCTTGTTGTTCAACGCACGCGCCTTCTGCAGATCGCCGGCGAAAGCCGCGCTGCACATCTCGCGCATCGACCGGGGAGCGACGTTTGCGGTGACCGAAATGACGCCGTCGCCGCCCAACAGTATCAGGGGCAACGCGGTGGCATCGTCGCCGCTGTAGATGGCGAAACCCTTCGGCACACGCCGGATCAGATCGGCACCGCGCTCCAGGTTGGCCGTTGCGTCCTTGATGCCAACGACGTTGGGAACCTGGGCCAGACGCACGACTGTGTCGTTCTGCATGTCGGTAACGGTACGTCCCGGCACGTTGTACACGATGGTAGGAATGTCGACGGCTTCGGCGATCGCCTTGAAGTGCCGGTACAGCCCCTCCTGCGTCGGCTTGTTGTAGTAGGGCACTACGGACAGACAAAGGTCGGCACCAGCCTTCTTCGCGAAAGCCTGCAACTCGATCGCCTCGCGCGTCGAGTTGGCGCCTGTTCCTGCAATCACCGGAACCCGCCCGGCGGCGTGCTGGACGGCGACGCGTATCAACTGGCAGTGCTCATCGAAATCCACCGTCGGCGATTCGCCTGTGGTTCCCACTACCACGAGGCCGTCGGTGCCTTCCGCGATGTGCCACTCGATCAGCCGGCGCAGGCCATCCAGATCCAGACTGCCGTCTTCGAGCATGGGGGAAACGATTGCAACCAGACTGCCTTTCAGCATGTTGTCTCTCCTGTGGTCGCGATGCGGGCTCTTGATTTTTGCGCCGCGAATCGGCCCCTTTTAACGCGGCGCTCAGTTTAGCGCAATCAGGCTGCCGCTGTCGTCAGACCGGGCTCGCGACGCACTGTGAGCGACCGCTCGGCGCGGCCGACACCTGCCCTACAGGTCATGTCGCGGCCCCTCGGCGTCGCCACTTCAGACTTCCCGCACCGCACAGATGCGCTGAACCATAGCCGGCTTAGGCTCCTCCACAAACAAATCCTCGTATGCCAGCACGCGCATACGACCGGCTGCCACCCGCAGCAGTTCACCAGGTTCGAGCAAAAAATCGGGGTTGGCAGGACGCCCATACCGTTCATTTCCGCGTGCGAACGTCTCGTAGATCAGCACGCCTGCCTCGGCGATACAATCGAGCAGCGCAGGGAACAGTGGCCGGTGCAGATAGTTGGTCACCACCACGCCGGCGAATCGGCGACCAGGAAAGGGCCACACGTCCGCTTCCAGGTCCGCTACGCGTGCCTCGATGCCTGGCAATGCAGCGAGTGCTGCCATCGCTTCCGCGTTTCGATCGACCGCGACCACCCGATAACCGAGCCCGGCCAGCAGGCGTGCGTGCCGGCCGCTGCCGCAAGCAACATCCAGCACAGATCCCCCCGCGGGAATAGTCCCGGCAAAACGTTGGACCCAGCAAGAGGGATGCTCGTGCTGCGCGGAGTT
>JBGQKF010000161.1:0-8881 GCA_041499435.1 Gammaproteobacteria bacterium | reverse complement strand
CAGTGAGCGCAGTCGCGCACTCGCGCGCGAAGCGCAGCTGATCGATGTGGGCAGCGTCGCCCGCCTCGTCGCCCAATGCGATGTCGTACTGTCGGTGATGAATCCGGGCGCGGCGCTCGCCTTCGCGCGAGAGGCAGCGGATGCGCTGCGCTCAGCCGCGCGCTCCACGCTGATCGTCGACTGCAATGCAATCGCGCCGGACACCGTGCAGGACATCGCTGGGCTCGTGGAACGCGCAGGCGGGCGCTTCCTCGACGCCAGTATCATCGGGCCCCCGCCGCGCGGCAACGCGAAGACCAACTTGTACGTGTCGGGCCCCGGTGCCGCCGATCTCGAGGCCCTGGCCGGGCCGCAGCTCACGGTACACGCAATGAGCGAGCGCATCGGCGATGCGAGCGCACTCAAGATGTGCTTTGGCGCTCTCAACAAAGGCACGCAGGCATTGTGGCTGGAAGTGCTGATTGCAGCACAACGCCTGGGCGTCGCGCCGATGCTGGAGCGGCAGCTGCAGCAGTCGCGCGCGCAGCTGCACGACTGGGCGCTCAGTCAGTTTCCGATGATGCCGCCGAAGGCCTATCGCTGGGTGCCGGAGATGCTGGAAATCTCCAAGACACTTGCGGCCACCGGCATTGGCCCAAAGGTGTTCGAAGGAGCGGCGGACATCTATCGCTTCGTCGCGGATACGACACTCGGCAAAGAGACGCCGGAGAACCGTGACAAAGCGCGCGCCGGCAGGGATGTCGTGCGCGCTCTGGCTGAAGAAAGCATGCGATCGGCTTCTTCAGGATCAGGAAAAATGCGTGATCTCGCGCCTGACATCACGCGTCAGCGCCTCCTGATCGAGGGCTGCTACACCGCATCGATCGACCGCGAAACCGTGCAGCGCTATCTGCTGGAGGTGGCGGCACACCTCGACCTGCAAAGCTACGGCGAGCCCGTGATTCACGCGCCGAGCGGGGTCGGCAAGGCCGAGAACGCTGGCTTCGATGCTTTTCTGCCGCTGATCGATTCGGGAATTTCGTTGTACGTCTGGAGCGCACGGCGATTTTTCGCGGTGGTCCTGTTCACCTGCAAGCGCTTCGACGTGCAGCGCGCGCTGAACTTCACGCGCCAATTCTTTTCGGCGACCCAGCTCGAACATGCGGCGTTCTAGGCGAGGCAGACCGTGTTTGACCCGGCTACCTCGGTCCTGCACAATAGGCTGGGCCATGAGCAGCAGTTGAGGTGAGCATGCTGTCAGACAGCCAGCGCCAATTCCTGGCGCATCGAAGAGTCGCTCATCTCGCCACTGCTGACGCGCACGCGGTGCCACATGTCGTACCGGTGTGCTTCGCGCTTGCGCAGAGCACGCTCTACATCACGATCGACGAGAAGCCCAAACGGGCCGCGGGCAAGGCGCTCAAGCGCGTGCGCAATATCGGCGAGAATCCGGCGGTCGCGCTGGTCGTGGACCGCTACGATGAGGACTGGGGTCGGCTCGGCTGGGTGATGCTGCACGGACATGCGCAGATCCTGAGCGAGGGAGTGGAACACGATGACGCACAAGACCTGCTCCGCGCACGCTATCCGCAGCTCGAGGCCATGGCGCTTGCACAGCAGCCGGTGATCGCCATGCGTATCGAACGCGCGACGAGCTGGGGCAACTTGTCCGTGGGCGAGGACGTCTGACGAAGATGTGGGCGGCACCTCTCAGGGCACGGGCCCGGATTTGTCCGCAGCTTATGCCTGCAATGCATTGAAACACGGAGACACGATCATGCTCGTTGGCACCTATCACTTCCCCACCGACTACGGCATCGATGTGCGCGAGCTCGCGCGGGAGCTCGAAGCGCGCGGCTTCGAATCGCTGTTCGTATGCGAGCACACGCACATCCCGGCGAGCCGGCGCACGCCGTTTCCGAGCGGCGGCGAACTGCCCAAGCGCTATTCGCACACACACGATCCCTTCGTCGCGCTCTCGTTCG
The DNA here is from genome assembly GCA_041499435.1 of Gammaproteobacteria bacterium. GTDB lineage: Bacteria > Pseudomonadota > Gammaproteobacteria > Burkholderiales > SHXO01 > SHXO01. Next base: position 6,917 of record JBGQKF010000161.1, on the reverse strand, counting down.
CGGCCGCAGCCACGCGCACGCTCAAGCTCGGCACCGGCATCTGCCTGGTACCGCAGCACGACCCGATCGTCACCGCCAAGTCGGTGGCCAGCGTAGACCAGCTATCAGGCGGGCGCGTCATCTTCGCCATGGGCGCCGGCTGGAACGCCGAGGAGATGGAAAATCACGGCACGCGCTTTGAGAACCGCTTCAAGGTGCTGCGCGAGCGCGCGCTCGCCATCAGGGCACTGTGGACACAGGAAGAAGCTGAGTTCCACGGCGAGTTCGTGAACTTCGACAAGGTGTGGCAGTACCCGAAGCCCAAGCAGAAGCCGCATCCGCCGATGCTCCTGGGCGGCGAGACCGACCATACCATCAAGCGCGTCGTCGAGTTCTGCGACGGCTGGTTCCCACGTGCGCGCGGCGGCTTCGAGCCGAAAAGCGCGGTAGCGCGTCTGCGCGCGGCGGCTGAAGCGGCCGGGCGTGACCCGGCCACGTTGTCGATCACCGTCTTCGCCGCGCCTGCCGACGCGGCTGCCCTGGCGACCTATCGCGAGGCCGGAATCGATCGCGTGCTGCTCGAAGTGCCGGACAAAGGCCGCGACGGTGTCATGCAAGTGCTCGACAAGCTTGCGCCGCTCACCAAGGGATGAGCAATGAGCAAGAGATTTTCCGATCAGGTGGTACTGGTCGCCGGCGGCACCGGCGGATTGGGCCGATCGGTGAGCTTAGCTTTCCTGGAGGAAGGCGCTGAGGTCATCGTCACGTACCGCATCCAGCACGAGTTCGACGCACTGCAGAGCGCCGCGCAGAGCAACGTCGCACGCCTCGAAGGCCACGATGTCGATGTGACCGACGAGGCCGCGGTGCGCCAACTGATGGAACGCGTCTGGTCGCGATACGGGCGCGTCGACGCGCTGGTGAACGCTGTAGGTGGCTACGCCGGCGGCCCCAAGCTATGGGAGCATGAACCCGGCGTCTTCGAGCACATGCTCGCGCTCAACCTGCGCTCCGGTTACGCTTTGTCGCGCGTAGTGGCGCCCGCGATGGTCAAGCAACGGCGTGGCGCCATCGTCAATGTCGCCGCCAAGGCGGCACTGGATCATCCAGCCGGCGCCGCTGCATACGCCGCCTCCAAGGCGGGCGCGCTCGCGTTGATGAATTCGTTGGCCGCCGAGGTGAAGGGCACCGGGGTGCGGGTGAACTCGATCCTGCCCAGCATCATCGACACGAACGCCAATCGCGCGGCCATGCCGGACGCCGACTTTGCGAAATGGCCCAAGCCGCAGGACATTGCTCGCGTCATTCTGTTTTTGTGCAGCGACGATGCGAGAGTCATCCATGGAGCCGCCGTTCCGGTCTACGGGAATAGCTGACCCCTTCTTCAGGTGAGAACCTGCCCCGGCGGTGCCTTGACCACTGCGTCGCCGCGCACCAGTCGGCCTGCACCACCCGGGTTGGATCGTCGCGTGATTCCCAGGTCGCTCGGTTGCTCGGCGTCGTGACCCCGCTCCGAATCACGCACCTCGCCGGGGAATTACGCTGAATAAAGATGCCTGCGCAGTACACGATGCCCCGGCAATGGAGTACAGTTTCGGCGCAGCTTGGCACAATCGCATAGACTGACTGCTGCTGCGCGGGCAACAGGAGGCTCAGGTGCTCGGCAAGTCAGAGATCTACCTCAGAAGTATCCAGACTCGAAGGAGGAGTACGAGATGAAGGTCAAAGTAAACCAACAGGATAGAAGCTACGACGGCGATCCGCAGATGCCGCTGATGTGGTATCTGCGCGATGAGCTCGCCTTGACCGGGACCAAGTTCGGGTGCGGCGTCGGTCTGTGTGGCGCCTGTACCGTGCATGTCGACGGCAAGGCGGTGCGTTCATGCACTGTTTCCATGAAGGACGTTTCCGGACTCACGGTAACCACCATCGAAGGGCTCTCCCCGGATGGTAACCATCCGGTACAGAAGGCCTGGCGGGCCGAGAACGTACCGCAGTGCGGTTACTGTCAGCCCGGCCAGATCATGCAGGCGGCTGCACTGATCGCCGAAAAGGTCAATCCCAGCGACGCGGACATCTACGCATTGATGGCCGGGAATATCTGCCGCTGCGGTTGCTATCAGCGCATTTTTGCGGCGATCAAAACCGCTGCCGCGAAGGGGGCCTGATCATGCTAAACCTCAAATTCAATGAAGCCGTGATCGAAAACGTCAGCCGCCGCAATCTGCTGAAGGGCATCGTGGCAAGCGGTGGATTGATCATTGCAGCCCAGTTCCTGCCGCGCAATGCATTGGCGGACGGCGGCTCGGTCAACGCATACAAGACCGGCGCCGACGGTATGCCGGGCGGCACCGTCTACGATCCGCACGTGTTCGTGGCGATCGCGCCGGACGGCACTGTCACCATTGTGACCCATCGTTCCGAAATGGGAACGGGCTCGCGTACCAGCCTGCCCATGGTCGTCGCAGACGAAATGGAAGCGGACTGGTCCCGGGTCAAGATCGCTCAGGCGCCAGGGAATGAGCAGAAGTACGGCAACCAGGACACCGATGGCTCGCGCAGCATCCGTCACTTCGTCCAGCCGATGCGTGCTTGCGGCGCTGCAACGCGCCAGATGCTCGAGCATGCCGCGGCGGTGATGTGGGGCGTGTCCAACCTCGAGTGCCGTGCGCAGAATCACAAGGTCGTGCATGTGCCAACCGGCAGGTCACTCGGTTTCGGTGAGCTGGCCGCGGCCGCGGCAGCCCTGCCGACGCCCAAGCTCAGCGACGTAACGCTCAAAGATCCCTCGCAGTTCCGCTATATCGGCAAGGGCAACGTCCAGATCACCGATCTGTTCAACATCACTACGGGTCGCGCCACGTACGCGCAGGACGTCGTTGTTCCCGGAATGCTGTTCGCAGTGGTCGAACGCCCGCCCGTCGTGCTCGGCAATGCCGTCTCGTACGATGAAGCCGCGGCGATGAAGGTGCCAGGCGTATTGAAGGTGGTGAAGATCGCGCCGACACCGATGCCAGCCAAGTTCGCTCCGCTGGGTGGTGTCGCGGTGGTTGCGAAGAGCACCTGGGCAGCCACCCAGGGCCGCAAGGCGTTGAACGTCAAGTGGGATGACGGTCCGAACAAGGACTACGACTCCGACGCGTTCAAGCTCAAGATGGCCGAACAGGCGCACAAACCCGGCAAGGTCGAGCGCAATGAAGGCGACGTCGACAAGGCCCTGGCGGGCGCCGACAAGGTCATCGAGCGCGACTACTACATCCCGCACTTCGTGCATGCGCCGATGGAACCGCCGGCAGCAGTCGCGAAAGTAGGCAGCGGCAAAGCTGAGGTATGGGCTTGTGTGCAAAGCCCGGGCGGGACGCGCGGCGACGTTGCCAAGCTGCTCGGCCTGAAGGAAGACGATGTCACCGTCAATGTCACGCTGCTGGGCGGGGGCTTCGGCCGCAAATCCAAGTGCGACTTCGCCTTGGAGGCGGCCATGCTGTCCAAAGCGATGGGCGGTCAGCCGGTCAAAGTGGTATGGACCCGCGAAGACGACATTCAGCACTCCTTCTACCATGCCGTGTCTTTCCAGAACGTCACCGCCGGCATCAAGGGTGGCAAGGTTGTGGCCTGGCGTCATCGCAGCGTCGCACCCTCGCTGATGTCGAACTTCATGCCGGATCCGCACCGTGAGAGTCCCCTCGAGCTGGGCCTGGGTTTGATCGACACGCCGTTCAACGTGCCGAACCTGCGTCTGGAAACCGGGGAAGCCACAGCGCATGCCCGGATCGGCTGGTTCCGTTCGGTGAACAACATTCCGCACGCATTCGCCATGCAATCCATGGTGGCGGAGCTCGCCGCCGAACTCGGGAAGGATCCGAAGGACTTCCTGCTCGAGATGATCGGGCCGCCGCGTATTGTCGATCCGCGCCTGTCGGTGACCAACCCTCTGTGGAACTACGGCGATCCGTGGGATACCTATCCGATCGATACCGCCCGCACTCGCCGTGTGGTCGAGATCGCCGCCAAGGAAGCCGGATGGGGACGTCAGTTGCCGAAGGGTCATGGGCTGGGCATCGCTGTACAGCGCAGCTTCCTGACCTATGTCGCCACGGTCATCGAAGTTGCAGTAGACGATCAGGGCAACGTATCGGTGCCACGCGTGGATACCGCGATCGATGCGGGCTTCATCGTGAATCCGGAGCGCGTGCGTTCGCAGATCGAAGGCGCGGCAGTCATGGGGTTGAGCATCGCCAAGTTGACGCAGATCACCTTCAAGAACGGGCGTGTGCAGCAAAGCAACTTCCATGATTACCAGGTGCTGCGCATCGGCCAGGGTGCGATGGACGTCCGCACGCACATTGTGCCGGCGACCATCGACATCCCGTCGAGCGGTGTGGGCGAGCCCGGCGTTCCGCCGTTCGCGCCCGCGTTCGTCAATGCAGTCTTCGCGGCCACCGGCAAGCGCATCCGCAATCTGCCGCTGGGAGATCAGTTGAAGGCATAGCAGTAACGACGCAGGCAAAGTGATAGACGCCCGTTCGGAAACGAACGGGCGTTTTCTTTCTGTCTACGACTGCTTCTCAACTTATCGTAAAGCCTTCGCAGGATCCGCCATGATTCCATTTTCGATTCTCGATCTGTCGCCCATTCCCAAAGGCGGGACTGCGGCCCTGGCCTTGCGCAACACGCTCGCGCTCGCGCAGCACGCCGAGCACCTCGGCTTTCACCGTTACTGGCTCGCGGAGCATCACAACATGCCGGGGATCGCCAGTGCCGCCACAGCCATTGTGATCGGCCATGTCGCTGCGGGCACGAACACGATGCGCGTGGGATCCGGCGGCATCATGCTGCCGAATCATGCGCCGCTCATCATCGCGGAGCAGTTTGGAACGCTCGCCTCGCTGTATCCCGGGCGCATCGACCTCGGCCTCGGCCGCGCGCCCGGTACCGACATGTTGACGGCGCAAGCGTTGCGCCGTGACCTCGCCACCAGCGCCGAACAATTTCCACGGGATGTGCAGGAGCTGCAGCACTACTTTGCGCCCGCCGAGCCGAAGCAGAGAATTCGTGCAATACCAGGCGCCGGGGTGGATGTGCCGATCTGGCTGCTCGGCTCGAGCTTGTTCAGCGCCCAGCTGGCTGCAATGCTGGGCTTACCGTTCGCTTTTGCTTCGCACTTTGCTCCGGATGATCTGATGCAGGCGCTCGATCTGTATCGCGGCGGCTTTCAACCATCCGCGCAGCTCGAGCGGCCATGCGTTATGGTCGCAGCCAACGTGCTCGCCGCGGACACGGACGCGGAAGCGCGCCGTCAATTCACCTCGCAACAGCAGTCCTTCATCAATCTGCGGCGCGGAATGCCCGGACAGGTGCCGCCACCGATCGACGATATCGATGCGTACTGGTCGCCCGCGGAAAAGGCGATGGTAGAACATTCGCTCGCGTGCTCGTTTGTGGGCTCCAGCGCAACAGTGGAGAAGGGACTCGCGCAGTTCATCGAGACGACCCGGCCCGATGAGTTGATGATCACGGCGCACGTCTACGATCAGGCGGCGCGGCTACGATCCATCGAGCTGGTCGCACAAGTACGCGAGCGGCTCGCGGCCGTCTCAGATTGATGCGCGCCCAGCGCTGACAAAGTCCTACAACTCAACGATCGGTCTAGCCCGGCCTCATGGCCCGCGCAAGCCACGCATCGACGCGCGCAGAGAATGCATGGTGCTCGGCCTGCGACACGCCGGCGGGGTCGAAGCGGCAGCGATAGTGCAGCTCCATCAGCGCTGCGAGCTCTTCGCGGGCCGGCGGATCGGATACATGCGCAGCAACGCGCATCAACCATTCGCGCATCGTCTCGTCGCGTGCCCGCCTGGAACAGCGCTCGCCGAGCGCTTGCTCGATCCGGTAGAAGGCGGAGTCCGTTCCGGGAACCGGTATCACCACAGGCAACGCCCGCGGCCTGACGGCGCGTGTGAGCCGCGCCGATTTGCCGTACACACGCCACACGACCCAGAGCAGCAACAGTGCACCGAGCGCAATCCACGCGACCGGCATCTCACCCTCGCGCGATTGCAGCTCCGCGAATTTGAGACGTAACCAGCTCGCCATATCCCAGATCCGCGACCACCACGGCGTCGCCTGTGCTTCCATCATCGCCCACGACGGCGGGGTCGTGTCGACATCACGCCACGCACCATCCACCCAGGCGCGCGTCCACGCATGCGCGTGCCGCTCGCGCACCAGGTAGGCGGATTCGAAGTCGCTCCACTCCTGCACCGAGAAGCCCGTCGCGTAACGTGCCGGAATGCCGGCGGCGCGCAGCAACAGGACCGTAGCTGTAGCAAAGTACTCGCAATGGCCGGCATGTGTGCGCAGCAGAAAATCGGTGAGCGGCGTGACCGAGCCGCGCTCGTCCTTCTGGTACAGACTGTAGCGGAACTGCTCGGCGAAGTACCGCTCGACGGTGGCCAGCGCGGCGTCCGGCGCCATCGCCTTAAGCTGCAGGGCCTCCACGATTCGCTGTAGAGTTTCGGCCTCACGGCGCGGCACGATGAGATCAGCTTCGTGAGGCGCGCCGGCATCGGCGGCACCCGGCGCGTAGACAGCCCGATATGCCACGAAGCCAGGGTTGTGCTCGATTTGCACCGCGCCCAGTGTATTGCGCTTCATCTCGCCCGCGGTGAGGCCATCGATGCGTCGCGTCCCCGCCGGCAGACCGAGCACGGGATTGGGCTGGCTGGTTTGCTCGATAATCGATGCCCATTGCATCGACACGCCTTCGCGCTCGGGCTCCAAAGGCCAAACCCCGGCAATGTCTCCCGGTACGACGGGTGCGAAGGGCGCATTCTTCGCGAGCCAGCGCAAGCCGGTGTAGCTTACGTAGCTCGCACGATGCAGCAGCAGGGGTCTTAGCAGGATGGTATTCGTATGCACGCGCATCACGATGCGTTCCGACT
>JBGQKF010000160.1:0-8936 GCA_041499435.1 Gammaproteobacteria bacterium | reverse complement strand
CGCCGTGTTTGACGAGCCTTTCCAAGCCGGGCTCGTAGATGGGGATGTTGTTCGACTCGAGGGTACGGATCTTGTCCGCATTGACATCAAAGCACAGCACATCGTTGCCGATGTCGGCCAGACATGCGCCGGACACCAGTCCGACATACCCAGTTCCGGTGATGGTGATCTTCACTAATCGTTCTGCGCAATGTTATGCATCAGGAATGCGCCACAACGGCGCAGCTCGCACACCAGCAGCTGTATCGCTGCACGCTTCACGCCACGGCCGCAGCAAGAGTGCGCAATGCGGCTGCCGGGTCGATCGCCCGCGTTACCGGACGTCCGACCACGAGATAGCTCGCTCCGTTCGCCAATGCGAACGCAGGCGTAGCGATTCGCTTCTGATCGTCTGCGGCGCTGTCTTCAAGGCGGATACCCGGTGTCACGAGCAGGAATTCCGCTCCGCATTGCTGGCGCAGCACACTCGCCTCCTGCGCAGAGCACACCACGCCATCGAGAGCACACTCAGCGCTGAGCTTCGCCAGCCGCAGCGCCGCTTCGCCGGGAGACGCCGTGATTCCGACTTCGAGCAGGTCGCTCGCCATCATGCTGGTGAGCACCGTCACTGCGATGAGACGCGGCCGCACGGTCGCATTGCCCAGTGCGGCCCTCGCCGCCACCATCATCGCACGGCCTCCCAGAGCATGCACGTTGAGCATCCATATGCCAAGCGCGGCCGCGGCCTTGCACGCCTGCGCAACGGTATTAGGGATGTCGTGGAACTTGAGATCCAGAAAGACCGCGAATCCCATTCGCTGGAGCTGCCCTACGAGCGCCGGGCCAGCGGCGGTAAACAGCTCTTTGCCGACTTTCACGCGGCACAATTGCGGGCTCAATTGCCTTGCCAGTGAGAGCGCGCTGGCGGCGTCCGCAAAATCCAGCGCCACGATGATTCTCGGATCGCTCAAATCAGACGTCCCAAATGGTGCGCGCTCACGCGGCAAGCTCGCGCTCTTCATTGCGGCGCGGTGGATAGGTTTCCCAGCCATGGCAGGCGGGACAGTGCCAGTAGAAATGACGCGCCTTGAATCCGCAGCTGTCGCAGCGGTACAGGGCAAGGCTGCGCGTGTGCTGATGCACGAGGTTGCGAATCAGCTCGAGATCGCGGCGTCGCTCGAGCGGCGCTTCGAGCAGCTGCGCTTCGAGCAACTTGTCCAGTCCAAGAAGTGTCGGCGTCTTGCGCAGCTCGTCACGCACCAGCTCATTCGCGCGCCCGGGGCCGTCTCTTTCCAGCACCGCCTGAAATACCGTATTGAGCAGATCGAGCGAAGGGTAGCGCGTGAGAAAGCCCCGCATCAGGCCAATGCCTTCGTCGAGCCGGTCCAGTTGGCGATAGGCAGTCAAGATACGCTCGGCCACCAGCGGCAGATAAGCCGGATTCTGCGATTCGATGCGCTTCCACAGCTCGATCGCTTCCTCGAACTCGCGTTCGTTGGCCGCGATATCACCCAGCAAGATGTAGGCACGCACGCACTTGCGGTTGATATTGAGCGCCTCCTCGAGGTAAGTGCGAGCCTGTTCGGGACGCGAGTGCGTCATCTCGGATTGGCCGAGCTCGCAGTAGAAGTGCGCGATCTCGCGCTGGCTCGATTGGCCGGTGATCGAGTCCATGCGGCGCGATATGTCGATTGCCTTCAGCCAGTCCTTTTCCTGCTCGTAGATTTCCAGCAGGAACTTGAAGCCGGCCTGCTCATACGGTGTCCCCTGCAGCTTGAGAAACATCTCCTCCGCGCGATCCAGCAGCCCGGCCTTGAGATAGTCCTGTCCGAGCTCGTAGACTGCAGTCACCCGCTGCTCCGTGGCGAGATCGGTGCGATCGGCGAGGTTTTGATGCATGCGGATCGCGCGCTCCACCTCTCCGCGTCTGCGAAACAGGTTACCCAGAGCGAAGTGCAGCTCCACGGTCTGCGGATCGACCTTGACCACCTCGATGAACGCTTCGATCGCCTTATCGGGCTGCTGGTTGATGAGGAAGTTGAGACCGCGAAAGTAGGACGTCGGCAGCGCACGCGATTCGGTGAGCAGCTGTTTGATATCGATACGGGCGGCAAGCCACCCGAGAGCGAAAAAAATGATCGGCAGGCCGATCAACCACCACAGCTCGAGTTCCATTTCACAGCAAACGATGCTCGCGTGCGACGTCCAGCGCCGGCTCGGCTGGCGTTTGCCGCTGGCGCAACTCACGGCGCAATTGCATGACCTCGCGCCGATGCCGGTACAACCACGCTGCGCCGGCCATGGCACCCAACGCGGCGCCGGCAGCGAAGAACACAAACAGAGCCACCGCCAGCGGCGTGCGCCACTCCCAGCCCATGAAGTAATGCACGGATACCGGATCGGTATTCTTGATCGCGAAGCCGAACAGGACGACGAACACCAGGAGGCGCGCGATCCAGCGCAAGTAACGCATCGGCTGGCTCAGCGAGCGCGGCCGCGATTACGCCTGCTCATCTCGTTTGGCGTCTACGCGCTCGCGCAGTTCCTTCCCGGCCTTGAAGTGCGGGACATATTTGGCAGGGACCTGGACTTTCTCGCCCGATTTGGGATTGCGCCCTACGCGCGGCGGACGGTAGTTCAGACCGAAGCTGCCGAAGCCGCGGATCTCGATGCGCTGACCCTGAGCCAGGCTCTTGGACATGGCGTCGAGGATCATCTTAACCGCCAGCTCAGCATCGCTCGCCACCAGTTGCGGGAAGTGTGCGGCCAGCCTGGAGATCAACTCCGACTTTGTCATGATTTCCCTTGTCACGGGTCGGATGATTCAAAAATTGTGCCGTTGCTTCAGGCAGAGTTCTTGGTGTCCAGCTTGGCCTTCAAGAGCGCGCCCAGGTTGGTAGTGCCGGCACTCGCCGGCGCCTCCGAGGTGTGCTTTTGGATCGCCTCGGTCTCTTCGGCGATGTTCTTCTGCTTGATCGACAGGTTGATCGTGCGGTTCTTGCGATCGACATTGATGATCATCGCGTTCACCGTGTCACCTTCCTTCACGTGGGAGCGGATGTCTTCGACGCGATCACGCGAAACCTCGGAAGCACGCAGGTAGCCTTCCACCTCACCGTCCAGGCTCACCACGGCACCCTTGGCATCGAGCGCCTTGACTTTGCCCTCGACGACGGTGCCCTTTTCATGCGTGGCGACGTAGTTGGTGAACGGATCGCCTTCGAGCTGCTTGATGCCAAGCGAAATGCGCTCGCGCTCGACATCGATCGCCACGACCACGGCTTCCACTTCATCGCCCTTCTTGTACTGGCGCACGGCTTCCTCGCCGGCAAGCGTCCACGACAGATCCGACAGGTGCACCAGACCGTCGATGCCACCCTGCAGGCCGATGAACACGCCGAAGTCGGTGATCGATTTGATCTGGCCGCGCACCTTGTCGCCCTTCTTGTAGTTGGCGGCGAACTCTTCCCAGGGATTGGGCATGCACTGCTTCATGCCGAGCGAGATGCGCCGGCGCTCTTCTTCGATCTCGAGGATCATGACTTCGACCTCGTCGCCGACCTGCACCACACGCGACGGGTGAACGTTCTTGTTGGTCCAGTCCATCTCGGACACGTGTACCAGACCTTCGATGCCGGCTTCGATCTCCACGAACGCACCGTAATCGGTCAGGTTGGTGACCTTGCCGAACAGACGCGTGCCGGGCGGATAGCGGCGTGCAATGCCAATCCACGGATCTTCACCGAGCTGCTTCAAGCCCAGCGACACGCGGTTTTTCTCCTGGTCGAACTTGAGCACTTTGGCTTCGACCTCATCGCCGACCGAGAGCACTTCCGAAGGATGCTTCACGCGGCGCCAGGCGAGATCGGTGATGTGCAGCAGACCATCGATGCCGCCCAGATCGACGAACGCGCCGTAATCGGTGATGTTCTTGACGATGCCTTTGACCACCGCGCCTTCCTGCAGGCTCGCGAGCAATGCTTCGCGCTCTGCACCCTGTGTCGCTTCCAAAACGGCGCGCCGCGAGACCACGACGTTGTTGCGCTTGCGGTCGAGCTTGATGACCTTGAAGTCGAGCTGCTTGCCTTCGAACGGATTGGTGTCCTTGACCGGACGCAGGTCGACTAGCGAGCCCGGCAGGAATGCGCGGATACCGTTGATCATGACCGTAAGGCCGCCCTTCACCTTGCCGTTGACCAGGCCCTGGACAATCTTACCCTGTTCCAGCGCGACTTCGAGCTCATGCCAGGCCGCCAGCCGCTTCGCCTTCTCGCGCGAGAGCCGGGTTTCGCCATAGCCATCTTCCAGCGCTTCGATGGCGACCTGGACGAATGCGCCAGGCTCCACCTCCAGCTCACCCCTGTCGTTGCGGAATTCTTCGATGGGGACGTAGCTTTCCGACTTGAGGCCGGCATTGACCACGACGAAGTTAGCGTCGATGCGCACAACTTCGGCGGTAATGACTTCGCCTTGGCGCATCTCCTTGCGCGACAGGCTCTCTTCGAACAGCGCGGCGAAATTTTCGGATTTATCGGAAGCTATGGAGGCGGTGGCAGTAATCATCACGTTGAAGATCGAACTCTTTCGTTAACCCACGTTGAGAAGGTTCAAGTGGGGTTCGTTTGCAAAAAGCCATCCCGCGCCCGGGCATTTTCAGCCCGTGTGCTTCTCAACGGGATGGCGCTGGTTCAAGCGCCTGCCGGTACCATATCAGGATCCGGCTCACGGCCTGCTCCACCGTCAAGTTCGTGGTGTCGAGCAGATGCGCTTCCGCGCACTTTTGCAGTGGAGCAACGCCGCGACCCGCGTCCCGCGCGTCACGCTCGCCGATGTCCTGCAAAAGGGCGCTCAGATTAGCACGTATTCCTTTGTCCATCAACTGTTTATAACGACGGCGCGCACGCTCCTCGGCACTGGCGGTCAAAAACACCTTCAGGACTGCGTCGGGGAACACTACAGAGCCCATATCGCGGCCATCAGCGACCAGCCCGGGCGGATTGCGGAAGGCCCGCTGGCGGGCCAGCAGCGCCTCGCGCACCGGACCGATGGCGGCGACGCGAGAGGCGCCCGCCGAGACGTCTTCGGTCCGGATCGCCAGGGTGACGTCCTCCTCGTCGAGCAGCACGCGCTCGCCTTCGAACCGACAATTGAGGCCGGCAGCCAGCTGCATCAAGAGCAGCGATTCATCCCAGCCGATGCCGCGTTTCGTCGCTGCCAGCGCAACCAGCCGATAGAGCGCGCCGCTGTCGAGAAAATGAAAGCCGAGCGCCTGCGCAACCTCCCGGGCCACGGTGCCCTTCCCGGAAGCCGATGGTCCATCGATTGCGATCACCGGCACGCGGCCCGGGTCATTGGTGATCTCGGCGAAACGATCGAAGAAGTCAGGGAAAGTCTTGGCCACACAACCAGGATCGAGTATCCGGATTGGAACGCCGGCCAGCGCCACCAGCGAGAAGCACATCGCCACTCTGTGGTCGTCGTAAGTGCGAATCGCCGCATCAGGGGTCAGCCCGGCTGCGGGGGCTGTGACCACGAGGTAATCCGGCCCCTCCTCCACCCGCGCACCGACTTTGCGCAATTCGGTCGCCATCGCCGTCAACCGGTCGGTTTCCTTCACTCGCCAGCTCGCTATATTGCGCAGGCGGCAAGGCCCGTCCGCAAACAGCGCTGCGACCGCGAGCGTCATCGCCGCATCCGGAATGTGATTCAGGTCCAGATCGAAAGCGCGCAGCCCGCCTTGATCCGGCGCACGCACTTCGATCCAGTTCTCCCCCATTTCCACCCTGGCGCCCATTTGCGCGAGGGCATCGACGAAACGCACATCGCCCTGCACGCTGTTTCGTCCAGCGCCTAACACGCGCACCGGGCCACCTCCGATCGCCCCCGCCGCAAGAAAGTAGGAAGCGTTCGACGCATCGCCTTCGACTACAACCATTCCCGGGCTCGCATACTGCTGCCCGGCGCGAATGATGAAGCGGCTCCAACCGTGGCGCTCGACCTCGACCTGGAACAGAGCCATCAACTTGCACGTGATCTCGATGTAAGGTTTGGAGATGAGCTCGCCTTCCACATCGATCACCTGGTCACGCCCCGTCATGGGCAGCGCCATCAGCAGCGCGGTCAGAAACTGGCTGGACACGGCACCGCTGACGCGCACCGGCACACCGGCACGCAGCGATCCCGGAAAGATCTCCAGCGGAGGAAAGCCGGGCTTGCCGAGATAGCGGACATCGGCCCCCACGCCGAGCAACGCATCGACCAGATCGCCGATCGGACGCTCGTGCATGCGAGGCACACCGGACAGCCGGTAGTGCCCTCCGTTAAGGGCCAAAGCTGCAGTCAAGGGGCGAAACGCAGTGCCCGCATTTCCCAGGAACAAATCCGCGGACAAGTTGGGAAAGCGGCCCCCGCAGCCCTTTACGCGCACCATCTCGGGGCTGCGCTCGATCGGCACGCCGAGGAGAGTGAGCGCCTCGCACATGCGCTCGACGTCGTCGGCTTCGAGTAGATCACGGATCTCCGTATCACCGTGAGCCAACGCCGCGAGCAGCAGCGTCCGGTTGGAGATGCTCTTCGATCCTGGCAGGCGCACCGTGCCCGCGGCACTTGAGAACGGACCCAGGTCAAGATAGGCAGGAAATTCTCGGCTCACGATTTGACGGTACGCAGCCAGGCGTTGCGGGCGGCGCGGGCAGTCTCGAACATACGTTCGAGTGCCGTGCCGTCTGCGCGTCGCAGATACTCTTCGATCCGTGCGAGCTGGGCGCGATAATCGCTCACCTCGGCAAGCAGCAGATCACGATTGGCGAGGCAGATGTCGCGCCACATCTCCGGCGAGCTGCTGGCGATGCGCGTGAAGTCACGAAAGCCCGCGCCGGCAAACGCAAAGAATTCGGCCGCGTCCGTGCGGCCGGCGATCATATCGACCAGCGTGAAGGCGAGCGCATGCGGCAGGTGGCTGACCGCGGCCAGCACGGCGTCATGACGCTGCGGTGTCATCTCGACCAGGCGCGCTCCGCATGCGTGCCAGGCTTGCTCAACTCGCGCGCGAATCTCTGGAGCCGCTTGCGGGATCGGTGTGATGACAACGGTGCGCCCCCGATACAGATCCGCGCTGGCGGCCTGCACGCCGGACAGCTCTGCCCCTGCGATCGGGTGTGCCGGAACGAATTGCTTGAGCTTCGCCCCCAGGGTGGCAGCCGCTGCAGCGACAACATCGCGCTTGGTACTCCCGCCATCGGTGACGGCGGCGCCGGGTTCGAGGTATCCCGCGATCTGCTGGAGCACCTGCTGCGTCTGCTGCACCGGGACCGCGACCAGCACCAAATCCGCGCCAGCCAGCGCGCTGGCTGCGTCTGCAGCCGCTTCATCGATCGCCTGCAGCTCGACTGCCCGCGCCAGATTCGCTGCCGAACGCCCTACGCCAACGACTTGCTGCACGACGCCGGCACGTTTCAACGCCAAGGCAAATGAGCCGCCGATCAGGCCGACGCCGAACACGGCCAGCTTGCGGAAGAAGACGTCGCTCACGTGAAAATCTTCAGGCGTGCAACGCCACCTGGAGGGCTCGCAGAAAGCGCTCGTTCTCAGCTTCCAGCCCGATCGTCACGCGCAGGTGCTCAGGCAGGCCATAGCCTGCGATCGGCCTGACGATCACACCCTGCTGCAGCAGGCGCTGATATACGCTCGCCGCCGCACCTGCATGCAATGTGAGGAAGTTGCCGAACGACGGGATGTAGCGTCTGCCCAGCCGATCCAGACCGTCGCAAAGTTGTCGCAAGCCGCGCCGGTTGAGATCGCAGCTACGCTCGACGAATTCGACGTCACCCAGCGCAGCCTCCGCGGCCGCCTGTGCGATGGTGCTGACGTTGAAGGGCTGCCGCACACGATTCATGAGATCGGCCACCTCGGGATGCGCAACCGCGAAGCCCACGCGCAGACTGGCCAACCCATATGCCTTGGAGAACGTGCGCGTGATGATCAGGTTCGGAAAGCGCTCCAGCCAGCCCATCGAATCGAACTGCACCTCGTCGGGCAGGTATTCGTGGTATGCCTCGTCGAGCACGACGATGACCCTGCGGGGGATGCGCTGCAGACAGGCCTCGATGCTGGCGGCAGGAGCGAAAGTGCCGGTGGGATTGTTCGGATTCGCAATCCACACCACGCGCGTATCCGCACGCACTGCCGCAGCCATAGCCTCAAGGTCGTGACCGAAATCCTTCGCGGGAACCACGATGCTGGCGGCCCCGCTCGCTTGTGTAGCCAGCGGGTACACGGCAAAGGCATGCGCGGAGTACACGGCGGATACGCCCGCTCCCAGAAACGCGCGCGCCGCCATCTCCAGCACGTCATTGGAGCCGTTGCCCAGCACGATGCTCGCATCATCGATGCGATAGCGGGCGGCGAGTGCCCGCTTCAGATCGAATCCGCTGCCATCCGGATAACGGGCCAGGTCTTGCAGCTGGGCTTGGATGGCACGGCGCGCGTATTCGCCGGTGCCCAACGGATTTTCGTTCGAAGCGAGCTTGATGATGCCGGCCTCATCGAGCCCCATCTCGCGCGCAAGCTCGGCAATCGGCTTGCCCGGCTGATACGGGGCGATGGCGCGGATGTACGAGGGACACAGTTCGCAGGCGTCCAGCATGGCGAGTCTTCAGAGCGCAGTTGGGTAAGAGCCCAGAATCTTCAAGAACGATGCGCGCTCGCGCAACTGCTCGAGCGCACGCGCGACGTTGGCGTCCTGCTGATGTCCTTTGAGATCGACAAAGAAGACGTACTCCCACAACCCGGTGCGCGACGGCCGGGACTCGAGACGTGTCATATCCACACCGTTCTCCGCGAAAGGCAGCAGCAGCTCGTGCATCGCGCCCGGGCGGTTGCGCGTCGACATCGCAAGCGACGTCTTGTCGCGGCCCGAGGGCGGTGTCGGCTGACGGCTGATCACTACGAAGCGCGTG
>JBGQKF010000159.1:0-8940 GCA_041499435.1 Gammaproteobacteria bacterium | reverse complement strand
CTGGAGGGGCACAAGAAGGGAGCCGCGCGCAGCGGACCGAGCATCGTTACGCGTCGTGAAGGCGCCGCGCAGCTCGCGCTGATCGGGCCGCCCAACTCCGGGAAGTCGTCACTGCACGCCAGGCTGACCGGATCGAATGCGCACGTGGCCGACTACCCTTTCACCACGCAGCATCCCGAGCCGGGAATGATGCCCTTTGGGGATATCTATTTTCAGCTCGTCGATCTTCCGGCGATCTCACCGGAGCATCCGGTAGCGTGGATTGCCGACGCTGTGCAGACCGCCGATGGTTGCTTGCTGGTAGTGGATTTGAGCGAGCCCGAGGGTGTCGAGCAGGTGCAGGCGCTGCATGAAGTGCTCGGCGCTCGGCGCGTTACGTTGACCGAGCGCTGGGATGGGGAGGACGAGGCCGCGGACAGCGACGAGGACGTCTTCCGCGTGCGTCTGCCGACGCTGCTGGTGGACAACAAGTGCGAGCGGGAAACCGAGCCGGAGCAAGATCTACAGGTGTTTCGCGAACTGACCGGGGTGCGCTACCCCGCGCTCCCTGTGTCGGCAGCCACTGGACACGGACTGGGCGAGCTCGGTTCCTTCCTGTTTCGCAACCTGCGCATCGTGCGTGTGTATACCAAGACGCCTGGGCATGCCGTGGATCGCCAGCGCCCGTTCACACTGCGCGAGGGGCAAACGATCGAAGACGTGGCTCGTCTGGTGCACCAAGATCTTGTACATGCACTGCGTTATGCCCGCGTGTGGGGCAAGTCTGGTTTCGATGGCCAGCATGTGGGCCGCGAGCACCGCATCGAAGATGGGGATGTGATCGAGCTCCACAGCTGAATCGGGTGCCCCCGTTCTCAGCGCAGCGCACGCAGCTCCCGCCGGATGATCTTCCCCGTCGTCGTCATCGGCAGCGAATCGACGAACGCTACTTCGCGCGGATACTCATGCGCCGCGAGGCGCACTTTCACATGCTCCTGCAATTCCCGCACGAGGGACTGCGTGCCGGGAAAGCCCTGCTTGAGCACGATGAAAGCCTTCACGATCTCGGTGCGCTGAGCGTCGGGCACGCCGACCACCGCAGCGAGCTGCACCGCGGGGTGCGCGAGCAGGCAATCTTCGATAGGTCCGGGGCCGATTCGATACCCCGCGCTGGTGATGACATCGTCGTTGCGTCCGACGAACCGGATGTAGCCGCCGGGATGGCTCATGCCGGTGTCGCCCGTGAGCAGCCAGTCGCCGACATACTTGTCACGCGTGGCCCGTTCGTTGTTCCAATAACCGAGGAACATGACCGGGTCCGGCCTGCGCACCGCGATGTTGCCGATCTGACCATCCTGCACCGCCAGCCCGGCATCGTCGACGATCCTGACATCGTGTCCCGGAGCCGCCTTGCCGATCGCACCCGGCATGGCGGGAAACAGGTGGGCACACGAGGACAGCACCATGTTGCATTCGGTCTGACCGTAGAATTCGTTGATCGTGACACCGAAAGTCTCACGGCCCCACTCGAGCAGCTCGGCTCCCAGCGATTCGCCGCCGCTTGCCAGCGAGCGCAGAGCCAACTTCCAACGCTGTTCGGGATGGGCCACAGCACGCATCATCTTGAGCGCGGTGGGTGGGATGAACGCGTTGCGCACGCCGTGCCTTGCCATCATCGCGAACGCCGCTTCCGGATCGAACTTCTCGAAGCGATGTGCGAGCACCGGCAGCCCGTGGTGCCAGGCCGGCATCAGTACATCCATCAGTCCGCCGATCCACGCCCAGTCGGCCGGAGTCCACATCAGATCGCCGGGGTGCGGCAGCAGGTCGTGTGACATCTCGACGCCAGGCAGGTGACCGAGCAGGGAGCGCTGCGCATGCAGTGCGCCCTTTGGCTTGCCTGTAGTACCGGAGGTGTAGATGATCAGCGCCGGATCGTCGGCTCGAGTCTTCACCGCTTCGAACTGCTCAGAGCAGCGAGCGAGAGCAGGCTGAAAAGCTTCGCAGCGCTCGATCGGTTCGTCGACGCAGTACACCTTGCGCAGCTCCGGGAGCTGGTCGCGGACGGATGCAATCTTGGCCGCGCTCGCAGCATCGGTGATGAGGATCTTCGCTGCGGAATCGGCGAGCCGGTATTGAAGCGCATCGATCCCGAACAAAGTGAACAGCGGGACAGCGATCGCGCCCGCCTTGTACGTCGCCACGTGTGCAAAGGCGGTCTCGGGTGCCTGAGGCAGGAGTATCGCGACGCGCTCACCGCGCTGGACGCCTTGCTCAGTCAGCAGATTCGCGACTTGATTGGACAGTCGCCGAATCTGCGCAAACGTATAACGGCTGACCTGTCCGCCTCTACTCTCGTAGATGAGTGCAAGGCGCTCGGCATCTGCAGCCCATTGGTCACAAATGTCGATCCCGATGTTGTAGTACTCGGGAACGTCCCAGCGGAACTGCCGATACAGCGCCTCGTAGGAGCCTTGACGCGGCAACACGATTTCTCTCCCGAATTGCTCGAGGCTGCAATCTTACCGCTACGGTAGTATCGCAGTGGGAGAAGATAGGAGCGGCTCGTGGAGCTCGTGCGGGCAGGCGGACACCGCCTGGAGGTAAGACGTATCGAACCGGCTGCAGTGTCGCATGGACCGGCTGGCACGCTGGTATTTCTGCACGAGGGCCTGGGCTCGGTTGCGCTGTGGAAGGACTTTCCGCAACGCCTGGCGCGGCGCACCGGCTGTCCGGCGTTGGTGTACTCGCGCTATGGCTATGGCAAATCCGATCGGCTGCAAGATCCGCACGCAGTGGACTACATGCATCGTGAGGCGCTCGATACGCTGCCTAAGTTGCTGTCGACCCTTTCCATCCGCGATCCGATCCTGATCGGTCACAGCGACGGTGCTTCGATAGCCTTGATCTATGCAGGCGCGCGGCGCGGACCGCTGTTGGGAGCGGTGCTGATGGCTCCGCACGTGTTCGTCGAAGAGATCACGGTGGCCAGCATCGCGCAGGCCAGACTGGAGTTCGAAACGACGGATCTTGCGCGCAAGCTCGCACGATATCACGACGATCCGGCTGCTACCTTCTATGGCTGGAACGATATCTGGCTGCGATCGGAGTTCCGCTCCTGGAACATCGAAGAATACCTCCTGCGCGTCGTTGCGCCTCTGCTGCTGATACAAGGCATGAACGATCAGTACGGCACGCGCGCACAAGTCGATGCGATCGCGCGGCAGGTGAGCGGTCCGGTAGACCTGATCATGCTGGACCAATGCGGGCACTTGCCGCACGTCGATCAGGCGGAGGAGACGCAGAAGGCGATTGCGCGGTTTGTCGACAGCATCAGGAGCCATCGGGATAATGCACAATAAATAATGAACGCGAACGCACTACCCTTCACTCTTCACGGTTAGATGCACCTCATCCTCGCCTCCCTGCTGCAGAACAAGGGTCGAGTGCTCGTCTCGATCCTCGCCATCGCGCTCGGCGTCGCGCTCGGCTATGCGGTGCATGCCATCAACGCGGCGGCGATGAATGAATTCGGACAGGCGCTGCAGACCGTGTCCGGAGAAGCGGACTTGACTGTACGCGGGCCACGTGCCGGGTTCGATGAGAATCTGTACGTTACTTTGGCGCAGATGCCGGAGATCGCAGTGGCGAGTCCAATGCTCGAAGCCGATGTGCACGTGGTCGGTCGCGATGAACCGCTGCAACTGCTCGGGATCGACGTATTTCGCGCGTGGCGGATTCAACCGGCACTGGTGGGCGAAGGCGCGGACCGCCTCGACACGTTGCGCCCCGACATGATGTTCCTCTCACCCGCGGCTGCACGCTGGCTGCGCGTCGCTGCCGACGATACGCTGCGCGTGCAGGTTGGTCTTGCGACCGTCGCGGTGCGGGTCGCCGGTGTGCTGAGCGGAGGCGGGCAGCGACTCGGCGTCATGGACATCGGGGCGATGCAGTGGCGCCTGCAACGCCTGGGTGTACTGACACGCATTGATTTGCGGCTCAAGCCCGGAGTCGATGTCGCGCAATTCAGCGCCCGCCTGCAGAGCGATCTGCCGCCAGGCGTGTTCGTGGAAACGCCGCGCGCATCGCTCGACACGACATTGCGCATCTCGCGAGCTTACCGCGTGAATCTGACGGTGCTTGCGCTGGTGGCCCTGTTCACCGGCGCGCTGCTGGTTTTCTCGACCGAGGCACTGTCGGTGGTGCGCCGCCGCGGCGAGCTTGCCTTGCTCCGTGTGCTGGGTATCACGCGATCCGGACTGCTGCGGCTGCTTGCAGCAGAGAGCCTGTTGATCGGAGCGATCGGAGCGGCGCTTGGCATCATCATCGGGCACGCTCTGGCATCGGTGGTCCTGAGCTCGATCGGAGCGGATCTGGGCGCGGGCTTCTTTTCGGGTCTTCAGCCGCGGCTGCGTATCGAGTGGCTGACCATCGTGCTGTACGGTTGCGCCGGCGTCGCCGCTGCCATGATCGGTGGTCTCGTGCCGGCGGTGGAAGCGGCGCGGGCTCGTCCGGCTCCGGCCCTCAAGGCGGGCGACGAGCAGGTCGCGTACCGGCCGCTGCATGTGCCCGCGATTGCGCTCGCCTTGCTGGCGCTCGGGGCAGTGCTGGTCGCGCTACCGCCCGTGGAGGGGCTTCCGCTGTTTGGGTATGGGGCCATCATGCTGCTGATGGTCGGCACCATCGGATTGATTCCGTGGTTGTCGGCGCTCGTGTTTGGTCGCATGCGTCTGCCATACGGGGCGATCGGCGAGCTGGCTCTATCGCAGTTGCGCGGTGCCTCGGCGCAGACCGCTATCGGGCTGGCTGCGATCGTGGCTGCGGTGAGCTTGATGGTGGCCATGGCGATCATGGTCACCTCGTTTCGCGATTCGCTGGATCAATGGCTGGGTAGAATTCTGCCGGCCGATCTCTATGTACGCGCTAACGTGACGGGCGAGGCCGGATATCTGGATGTGCAGGCACAGTGGGCTATCACGGCGTTGCCTGGAATCGCGCGCGTGGAATTTCTTCGTGCACAGCAGATCGTGCTCGATCCTGTGCGACCGCGCGTCACGCTGCTCGCGCGCGACTTGAGGGCCCGCGGTGCGCAGACGGTGCTGCCGCTGATTTCGTCCGTACGCCTGCCGACAGCGGACGAGCCGCCGCCGATCTGGATCAGCGAGCCGGTCGCCGATCTGTTCGCGCTTACGCCGGGACAGCACGTGCACGTGCCGCTGCGGGGGCGAAGCGTCGAGTTCGCCGTCGCGGGTATTTGGCGTGACTACGCTCGCCAGAGCGGCGCGCTGGTCATCGATCGCACGCTCTATGTGACGCTCACCGGAGATGACACCGTCACGGACGCTGCGTTGTGGCTGACGAGTCAGGCCAACGCGAACGAGGTCGTAACGCGATTGCGCAGCGACGTCCCCGGCGGCGAGCTGCTGGAGATTGCGGCTCCGGGCGAGATCAGGGGGCGATCGCTCTCCATCTTCGATCGCACCTTCGCGGTCACTTATGCGTTGGAAGTGTGCGCTGTCATCATCGGCTTGTTCGGGCTGTCCAGCAGTGTCGCCGGCCAGGTGCTCGCGCGGCGGCGCCAGTTCGGTATGCTCCGGCACATCGGCATGACGCGAGGGCAGGTGAGCGCAATGTTGAGCATGGAAGGGGCGCTTATGGCTGCGCTCGGGCTGCTCGCCGGCTTGCTCCTCGGCTGGGTGATCAGCCTCGTCCTGATCCATGTGGTAAATCGGCAATCGTTCCATTGGGGGATGGACTTGCATGTGCCGTGGCGCTCGCTGGCAGTGTTTGCACTCGCGATGCTGTTGCTGGCAACCCTCGTTGCCGCAGTGAGCGGCAGGTCGGCGATGGGCAAAGACGTCATTCGTGCGGTGCAGGAGGATTGGTGAGCTGTGCGGTTGATCGGGTCGAAATCAGCGGCCTGGCATCTTCACGAATCACAAGTCCGGCTGCACTACGCTACACTCTTCGCGTGAATAACAAACCACCTCGGGAGGCGTTCATGACCACGAGATTCCTGGCAGTGATATTCCTAGTGCTGCTCACGAATTCAGCTGAAGCCGCGGATAAGGTGAAAGTCGGATTCATGACCACGCTGTCCGGTCCGGCTGCGGGAATCGGGACGGATATCCGCGACGGGTTCAATCTGGCGCTCAAGATGAGCGGGGGCAAGCTGGGCGGCTTGCCGGCCGAGATCCTGCTGGTGGATGATCAGCAGAACCCCGATACAGCTAAGCAGGCGGCGGACAAATTTCTCAAGCGCGACCACGTCGATTTCGTGACCGGTATTGTTTTCTCGAATGTGCTGCTCGCGGTTGCGCCCGCGGTCTTCGAAAGCAAGACCTACCTGATCAGCGCCAATGCCGGCCCATCCGTGCTGGCGGGCGCACAGTGCAGCCCATGGTTCTTCAGCGTCGCCTGGCAGAACGAAGGCATCATGGAAGCGGCAGGCAAGTATGTCGCCGAAAAGGGATTCAAGAACGTCTTTCTGCTGGCGCCAAATTATCCCGCGGGCAAGGACATGACCACCGGCTTCAAGCGCTACTACAAAGGCGCTATTGCCGATGAGGTGTACCCGCGCCTGGGCCAGTTGGATTTTTCTGCTGAGCTGGCGCAGATCCGCGCAGCCCATCCGGATGCGGTGTTCTTCTTCCTGCCGGGCGGCATGGGGATCAACTTCATCAAGCAGTTCTCGGCCGCGGGCCTCCCCAAGCAAACCACGTTGATCACTTCCGCTTTCTCGGCGGACGAGGACATCATTCACGCGGTCGGCGAGCCGATGCTCGGCATCTACAACACGGGTTTCTGGAACCACGACTTCGACAATCCCGAGAGCAAGGCCTTCGTAGCCGCATTCGAGAAGGAGTACAGCCGACTGCCCAGCGGCTATGCCGCGCAGGGCTACGATGCGGCGCACGCCATCGACGCGGCGGTGCGTGAGGTCAAAGGCAATCTGCAGGACGCCGACGCGGTGCGCAAAGCGCTGCGCGCGAACAACTTCAAGTCCGTGCGCGGTCCGTTCAAGATCAATCGCAACGGCTTCCCGATCCAGAATTTCTACCTGCGCATCGTGGAGCGCGATGCCAAGGGGCGCATGACGAATAAGACGTTGGCGACGGTGTTGAAAGATCATGAGGATGCGTATGTGGGGGAGTGTCCTTTGAAGTGAGCGGTGAAGAGTGAAGGGTGAAGATTGAGGAGTGAAAAGGTGAACAGGTGAAAAGGTGAACCGGAGAGGTCGGAGTCTTGCCGTGTATTGAGCATCTGGACACAACCTCGATAGCAAGACGCTAGCGACATCGTGTCCATGTTCACCTTTTCAGCTCTTCACCTCTTCACCTTTTCACCTCTTCACCTATCACCTTTCACGGTCCCCTCATTCCCTCTTTCCCTCACAGAGAATGGCCACCCTGATCCTCGAACAAACGCTGAACGGCCTCCAGCTCGGCCTGATGCTTTTTTTGTTCGCCGCCGGGCTGACGCTCGTGTTCGGGATCATGGACATGATCAACCTCGCGCATGGATCGCTTTACATGATCGGCGCATATATCGCTGCGGCGGTGGCCCAGGCCAGTGGTTCCTTTCTCGTCGCGGTGGCCGCAGCGGCCGTCGGCACCGCAATGATCGGGGTCATCCTCGAAGTTTCGCTCCTGCGCCGCCTCTATGCGCGCGATCATCTCGCACAGGTGCTCGCCACCTTTGCCGTGCTGCTCATCTGCAACGAATCGGTGCGCATGATCTTCGGTTCCCAGGCGGTGATGCTGAGCATGCCGGCTACGCTCTCGGGCCCCGTGGAAATTCTCGCAGGCTTTGCTTATCCCGCATACCGGCTGCTGGTGATCGGAGTCGGGCTGGCGGTGGCGGTGCTGCTGTATCTGCTCGTGGCGAAGACACGCATCGGCATGCAGGTGCGCGCTGGCGCCTCTAACCGAGAGATGGCCCTGGCCATGGGCGTCAATGTGCGCTGGCTGTTCACGCTGGTCTTCGCCATCGGCGCGGCGCTGTGCGCGGTGGCCGGCGCACTGCTGGGGCCCATTCTCGCTGTACAGATCGGCATGGGCGAGAGCGTCCTGATCCTTGCCTTCGTGGTCATCGTGATCGGCGGCATCGGCTCGATTCGCGGCGCGCTGGTCGGCGCGCTGCTGGTCGGCATGGTGGATACTGTCGGCCGCGCATTCGTCCCGATGATCCTGCGCGGGTTTCTGCCGCCTGCGGTTGCCTCCGGGGTCGGGCCAGCGGTTGCATCGATCGCCATCTATGTGTTGATGGCTGCGGTCTTGTTCTTCCGTCCTCAAGGCTTATTTCCCACAAGAGCCTAGATCTTGAAACACAGAGATCACAGTCCCGATGTCGTGGAGCTGAACTTCTCTGCTTCAATGGTGCGAGTTCAGCTCGGTCCTCTCTGCGCTCTCCGTGTCTTAAGGTCTGGCGATGAATAAGTACCAGATCACCGTACTCTTGGCTCTGCTGGTTGCATTTCCTCTCGCGGCGAGCCACTTTGACCAACTGTTTTACGCCAGCTTCGCCAGCCGCATCATGATCTACGCTATCGCGGCCACGAGCCTGAACCTCATTCTCGGCTACGGCGGCATGGTGAGCTTCGGTCACGCGGCGTATCTGGGCGCAGGCGCCTATACCGTCGGCATCCTGATGCAGGGCGGTGTGCAAAGCGCGTGGATCGCCTGGCCGGCAGCGATGTTGACAGCGGGCGCATTTGCGGCCGTGATCGGTGCAATCTGTCTGCGCACGCGCGGTGTGTACTTCATCATGATCACACTGGCTTTCGCGCAGATGATGTACTACGTGTTCATCTCGCTGCGCAGCTACGGAGGCGAAGATGGCTTGACGCTTGCACGCCGCTCTGCAGTCGGACTCGGCCTGGATTTGAAGAGCGACGTGAGCTTCTACTACGTTGTCCTCGCGTTCCTGCTGGGAGCGCTGCTGCTGATGCAGAAGCTGTCG